>CAIUBS010000060.1 GCA_903897475.1 uncultured Actinomycetes bacterium
CAGTTCCATGGGCTACAGATTTTCCTAGAACTAGACTTTCGCATTCACTTGAGTGTGCTCAAGTTGGTAGAGAGTTAGGTGCAGCTTTAGGTGCAGATCCAGATTTAATGGAAGGGGCGTGCTTAGCACACGATTTAGGACACCCACCATTTGGTCACAATGGTGAGATGGCGTTAAATCAGGTAGCAAAAAGTTGTGGTGGATTTGAAGGAAATGCTCAGAGCATTAGATTATTGATAAGACTTGAAGCGAAAACAGTTTTACCAAATGGAAAATCAATAGGTTTGAATTTAACTAGAGCATCACTTGATGCAGCAACTAAGTATCCATGGAGCAGAGATAAGGATTCGGTAAAATTTGGAGTGTATGAGGATGATTTAGAAGTATTTAATTGGTATCGCCAAGGAGCAAAGCCGGGTGCTCCTTCAATGGAGGCACAGATAATGGATTGGTCTGATGATGTTGCCTACAGTGTTCATGATTTAGAAGATTCGCTTGTTACCGGACAAGTAAAGTTAGACAAATTAAGTTCTGACATATCAAAATTGTTTAAAGTCGCTAAAGAAGATTACCTATCAGATTTAACTGAAGCCGAACTTGAAAATGCACTAAAATCCTTACAACAGCTATCTTGTTGGCCAAAAAATTATGATGGCTCACATAGCTCCTTAGCTAGATTAAAGGACTTAGCTAGCCAACTAATTGGCAGATTTGCTCAATCAGTTGAGGTTGCAACCCAAGAAAAGTATGGCGATGGTGATTTAACTAGGTATAACGCAAATTTAATTGTGCCGAGGGCTCAGCGAGTAGAAGTAGCTTTACTTAAATCAATTGCTGGCCATTATGTGATTAATGCTGAAACTTCTCAGATTAGATATGCAGAGCAACAAAAATTGCTAACTGAATTAGTAGAGGCGATACTAGAAAGTGCCCCAAATACTCTGGAGAGTTTTTTCTTACAGGATTGGCAAAATGCTCATACTGATCAGATGCGACTTAGAGTTGTGATAGATCAAGTGGCATCGCTGACAGATCCAGGTGCTAAAGCCCTTCATAAACGCTTGGTAGCCAAAAACTAACAAGTAGGTAATTCAAAGATCGAGTGAGCAAACTAGGATAGGAATATGGCCGGAAGAATCAAAGATGAGGATGTTACATACGTCCGTGATCATTCTCCGATCGATGATGTAGTCGCAGATTATGTTCAATTAAAAAATGCTGGCGGTGGCCAGAAAAAAGGTTTATGTCCATTTCATGATGAAAAGTCGCCATCTTTTCATGTAACTCCAAGTAAAGGTTTTTTTCACTGTTTTGGCTGCCAAGTCGGTGGGGATGTAATTGCATTCATTATGAAGTTAGAACATTTAACTTTCACAGAAACTGTAGAGCGGCTTGCTGATCGAATTGGTTACACACTTAAGTATGAAACCACCGGAAGTAGCTCTGGACCATCTATAAATAGATCAAGATTAGTTGCAGCAAATACTGCTGCATCTATTTTTTATCAAGAGCAGATTCAATTACCAGCTGCTCAGCATGGTAGAGATTTTTTAACCAAGCGAGGCTTTGATCGAGATGCTGCTAAAAACTTTAATATTGGATATGCCCCAGATGAGTGGGATGGCTTGTATAAACACTTAAAAGGTCAAGGTTTTAGCGATGAAGAGTTAACTTTAGCTGGATTAATTAAAGAGGGCACAAAGGGTCCCATTGATCGATATCGAAATAGATTGATCTGGCCCGTAAAGGATATATCTGGTGATGTAGTCGGCTTTGGTGCCAGAAAATTAGCATCAGATGATGTCGACCTGGGCCCTAAATATTTAAACTCACCAGAGACGCCAATTTACAAAAAGAATCAAATTCTCTATGGCTTAGATATGGCAAAGAAAGAGATCTCCAAAAATCGCCAAGTAGTAATTGTTGAGGGATACACAGATGTAATGGCAGCTCATTTAGCTGGGGTAACTACTGCTGTTGCAACCTGTGGCACAGCATTTGGTGATGAACATATTCGTATCATTAGAAGATTACTTATGGATGCAGATGCATTTAGGGGAGAGGTAATTTTTACCTTTGATGGCGATGCTGCTGGCCAAAAAGCAGCCCTAAGAGCATTTGAAGATGATCAAAAGTTTGTCGCCCAAACTTTTGTCGCAGTTGAGCCAAATGGTATGGATCCATGTGAATTAAGACAGGCTCATGGCGATGATGCCGTTAGAAATTTAATTGCGCGCCGAGTACCCCTATTTGAATTTGCGATTAAATCAGTAATAGCAAATTACGATGTTAAATCAGCAGAAGGGCGAGTAACTGCGCTAAATCAAGTTGCCCCTTTAATTGCAAAGATTAGAGATGCCTCCCTTCGCCCAGAGTATGTTCGACTTCTTGCAGGATGGCTAGGCATGGAGGTCGATGTAGTCTCAACGGCGGTAAAGAAAACTGGTAGAGGTATTGAATCACAGGTGCCAGTTAAAGTTAACCTAACTGATCCAATACTTGTTTTGGAACGAGAAGTTTTAAAAGTTAAATTGCAGCTGCCAGATTTGGCACATAATTGGGTAGATCTTGAGGAATCAGCTTTTTCATTTCCGCTCTACAATCAATTAAGAGGCTTAATTGATCAGCAAAGTGCGTTAAATATTCAAGAGTTAATTGATAAATCTGACTCTGATGAGCTTAAATCTTTAATTACTGAGTTAACAGTTGAGCCGATAAGAACAGATGGTGAAGTTTCTGATCGATATATAACTAGCATCTTTGCCCGCCTACGAGAAGTTGCATTAAGTAGATTAATTGCCGAGATTAAATCAACTCTTCAAAGATTAAATCCAGTCGAAAATGAAGCGCAATATCAGGAGATTTTTGCAAAATTAGTTGGCATGGAGGCAGCCCGTCGGGTGCAAAAAGAGTTAGCGCTAGGGGAGAGTTAAGCCAGATTTAGCACAAGGTTTGAGCACAATGTTTTATTCGATACTATTTACCCTCGCTAATCCTTAAAAAGATTGACGTATTCCCTGATAGCTCAATTGGCAGAGCAGCCGGCTGTTAACCGGCAGGTTCTTGGTTCGAGTCCAAGTCAGGGAGCATGGCGCTATTTCGAGTTCAAATCTCGCTACCTGACCGACCAGGATCCCTTGGTGCGGTGGCATCAGCAATTGGTTTTGCCGGTGGAGATATTCGTGGTCTTGTTGTTCTTCGCAGCGAAAATGGCAAAGGTGTAGATGACATCACAATTGCAGTTCCTGGCAGTGATCCAACGGATTTACTTAATGTTTTAAACTCAATTGGTGGTGTTGAGGTAATCTCAATTACCCCAGTTGAGTAATTAAATTTTTACCTGTCTTAGTTGATCTGCCGATTGCTCTGGCTCCAAATCCATTATAAAAGCTCCCATTGCAGATTCAGATCCTGATAAGTACTTTAATTTTCCAGGTTGACGTCTTACTGAAACAATTTGCCAATGAAGTCGCATGCAATCACTGCCAACATTAACAGGGGATTGATACCACGAAGCAATATAAGCCATCTCAATTCCAAATACACCATCTAGGCGAGTTAAAATTTCCTTTGCAATGGCTGGAAATGCCTCTGATTGCTTCTCATCTAATTGACTCATTCGCGCAACACTTCGCAAAGGCGATAGATGTATTTCAAAGGGATAGCGAGCAGCAAATGGAACGTAGGCTATCCACTCACTATTTTGGGCAATTACTCGCTTTTCATCCTTAATCTCACGCTGAACTAAATCATCGAGTAAGACTCGACCAGTTTTCTTTAAGTAATCCTTAGCAGCACTTAACATCTTCTCAACTCTTGGTGGAATAAAAGAGTAAGCATAAATTTGGCCATGAGGATGTGAAATAGTGACTCCGACCTCTTCACCTCTATTTTCAAATGGAAAAACATGTTCAATATAGGTCAACTTTGAAAGCTCATCATCACGATTTTTCCAGGCCTCAAGAACTGCTCTAATTTGCGAAAGCGGTAACTTTGCAAAACTAGTTCCATGATCTGATGTATAACAAACCACCTCACAAGCACCGGCTGCATCTGGATTTGGAGTATCTAAACCATTGATCTGCGGTAATTTCCAATTAGCCTCTGGTGAAGTTAATGCTGGTGCACGATTTGTAAATACTGCTACCTCATAATCACTATCTGGAATTTCTGTTTGCTTTTCCTTAGTAGATGCACAAAGTGGGCATAACTCCTTAGGTGGCAAAAAAACTCGATGCTGTCTATGAGATGCAACAACAACCCACTCATTAACTAATTGATCAAGGCGTAAGTGACCAATTCCTGGCTGTGCTTTCTCAGCTCTTTTATCTACAGCAGAGCGTTCAATTTCTTTATTATCGTAATAATAGATATCTCTACCATCTGAGAGTTTAAGGTTTTGGCGAGTTATCCCACCTGGCAGCTGCTGCTTCATACCGCTAACTGTAGTGGAAGGGGATTAATGTTTTATTTGTTTAGCACAACTATCTACTGGCCGTTTAATTGGGGTTGGTTTAGGTGTAGGAGTTGGTGTTGGAAGTTCTGGGCCTTGTATCAAATTTATTGAAAGTGGAACTTGGTTATCTGCATGAGTCTTTGAGATATCTACATAGTTTAGGGTACCAGCGGTTGCGCCTGCAGGTAATCCTTCAAGCTTTAGCTCCCATCTTCCACTTGCAGATCTAACAGCGGTTTGTTTCTTAACTTTAATTTTTTCATCTAGTGGTCTAAATACAACTGTTCCAGTTACAACTGGCGTACCAATACTTCTGAATACTTCAACATTTATTTCTACTGGTTTACTGGTATCAGTGGATGTAACAGAAATTAAATTAATTGTAGTTGGCTCATTGATTGGCATCATATCTGCTGGTTCTGGCTGCCATTTACCTTTTATCAACGAGAGGAAACTATCTGGGGTTCCCCTAAAAACATTTAAATCTAATCTAGAACTTGGTACGCCATATTTTTTACCGATTCCACAGGATGAGTACTGCCAAATTTGCCATTGTGATGAGCAATTTGCAGTGCTCCAAGAGTGGACAAAGCATCCTATTGCCGGCCTTTGACCTGGTTGTGTTAGAGGATCTGCTGGATTAATTCCGTAATGAGCTAGCCACAATGGATACTGTCTTAGCTTTTCACTTCTTGTCATCGCACTTTCTAAGAACTGAGCATAAGAGTACAAAATAGGTTTTCTGCCAGTTTTGGCCTCAACTGTTTCAAGCCAGGTCTCTGCCCAGAGAGTTACCAAACTTCTTGGTAAAAATTTGGCGCACTCACCATTACTTCCTCGCTTTACGCAATTATTTTCTAGATCTAACGCCACTGGCAAGTCACGCTCGTTATATCCACCTAAACTTGCAAGTCGCCAAAGAACTTTTTGTGCCTGAGCTTTAGCATCTCTAATTACATAATCTCTATCTGTGCTATTTGGTAGGTATGCAAAGTGATACATGCCGGTATAAAGACCAGCAGCTTGAGCAGCATTTCGATCGCCCACTAACC
>CAIUBS010000061.1 GCA_903897475.1 uncultured Actinomycetes bacterium
AATCCCATGGCATCTGCCCAGGTCATTTTTGAGGCAATACCAACGGCAACGAATGTGTTCAAACCTAATCCAGTTGCAATGGCTAATGGAAAGTTAGCGACTACGCCCATCAATATGGTCATAACGCCGGCGATAAGTGCGGTAGCTGCAGCAACTAATGCGAGATTAGGAGCATCGCCTCCGCCAATATATTTTCCATCAGCATCTTTAGCAAGACCGATGATGAGTGGATTTAGCGCAACAATGTAAGCCATTGTGAAAAATGTGACGATTCCGCCACGAACTTCACGAGCTACGGTTGAGCCACGCTGACTGATTTTAAAGAAACTATCAAGCATGGAATAGACCCTTCTGTTTTTTTAACATGGTGTTTTCGACATGTTGTCAGATGCGGTCTGACAAGCCGAGGGGGATACGGCAAATCTATTGGTTACTTAGTGGTAATGCGGGAAACGACACCAAGAGAAATCGCTACTGATTGGCCTATTAACAATGCAAATAAGGCGGTGCCCACGCCCAAAGTACCGCCCAACAAGAACCCCGCTGAAAGTGCCATTATTTCCAAAACCAAGCGCACCCTTCCGACTCGCACCCCGGTTCGATAATGCAAGCCTGTCATCAAGCCATCTCTTGGTCCTGTGCCTAACCCGCAAGTTATATATAGAGCCGACCCAATACCAACTAGTGAAATTCCAAACAAAATATAAAAAATTTTCGCAAATATATTAGACACCTCTGGGATTATGAACAACCCAATTTCAATAGCTACTGCGATTATGACTATGTTAGCGATCGTACCTAAACCTGGTTTTTGTTTCAATGGAATCCAAAACAAAAGAACTAAGGTGGATATCAGGAAAGTAGCGGCTCCAATATTAAGTGGGGTATTTAATGATATACCTTCAGCTAGAACTGTCCAAGGCGAGTTTCCTAAGTTGGTTATTATCAAAAATGCATCACCTATTCCAAAGATGGTTAAGCCAAAAATCAATATCGATAATCTCTGTAAATGAAGTTTTCCTACTCCGATGGACCAAGTGGATTCAGCTCGCCAAGGTGTGATTGGAATTGTTTTTGACGGTCTCAAAAATGCGAAAGTTTTATATCGGTTATTCTTTATGTATTCAGAGTTATTCACTGCTAAACTATACTCGAATTTAATCTAGCGATTGGTGTGTTTTTGGAATTCACTTATTTTCAAGCGGTAATTATCGGATTTATTCAGGGGATTACCGAGTTATTTCCAATCTCAAGCTTAGGACATGCCATTTTGATTCCTGCCTGGTTGGGCGGCACCTTTAAAGATTTCATCAGTGAGGAAAATCAGACATATCTGCTTATTTCAATTGCAATGCATCTTGCAAGTTCCGTTGCTTTGTTCTTGGTATTTAGAAAACGTTGGTCAAATTTAATTTTAGGTTCAATAAGAGCCTTAAAGGTTAGGAATTTTCAAAACACTCAGTTCAAGGTTCTAAGTTATATAGTGATTGCAACTATTCCAGTCGGCGTTTTGGGACTGGCTTTTGATGATTATTTTCAAAATATTTTTGGAAAGCCTGAATTTTCCGCAGTATTTTTAACCATAAATGGTTTAATTCTGATTGGAGCAGAACGACTTTCTAGGCGAGATGTTGCGCATGAATTACCTGACTCCGATGCCGAAATTGACCACCGCGTAAATGTAAAAAGATCAGTGGTCATAGGATTCGGTCAGAGTTTAGCTTTGTTTGCTGGCATTAGTCGATTTGGCGTGACAATGAGTTCTGGACTATTAAGCAAGTTAAACCATTCTGTTGCATCTGACTTTGCTTTCTTGTTATCACTACCTGTAATCCTAGGAGCATCAATCGTAAAGTTGCCTCAACTTTTTACTACTGAAGCCAATCAACTAATCGGTCAGATAGCAGTTGGTTCAATTGTCTCTTTCATTTGTACTTATATAAGTGTTACATTTCTTGTGAGATGGTTTAAAACTAGAACACTTTATCCATTTGCAATTTACTGCCTCATTTTTGGCATCTTGTCATTGCTTAGGTTTGCCTAATGTTTCCTGGTATGGGAACTACTCTAAATATAATCACAATTATTATTGGTGGTAGCTTGGGCGTCTTTATTGGTGCCAAGATCAGCCAAAAATTAAGAGATTTGATTTTGGATGCCTTAGGTTGTGTAACAATTATATCGGCAGCTGATGCATTATTGGATTTTTGGGATCCAAATTTTCAGAACTCCATGCCGCGAGGATGGGCACTTCTAGTGGTCGTCTTTTCACTAATCTTCGGTGCAGTTTTAGGAAGTTTTTGGAGAATTGAAGAAAGACTCGAATTATTTGGCAACAGGTTAAAAGTTAGATTCTCTAAGGGGGATAACCATAATTTTGTTGAAGGGTTTGTAACATCCTCGCTAATTTTTGTTATTGGACCTCTTGCTATTTTAGGCAGCATCTCAGATGGTATGGGAACAGGTATCGACCAGTTGGTTCTGAAAAGTACTTTGGATGGATTTGCTGCGCTGGCCTTTGCTGCTTCACTTGGTTGGGGCGTTGTGCTTTCCAGTATTCCAGTTGGTGTTTATCAATTTGCCTGGACAGCAATTGGATTACTTCTTGGAGCTATTCTGGCCGATTATCAAGTTCTAGCAATGACTTCGGTAGGTGGAATATTACTGATAGGAATATCATTAAAACTGCTACGTATTAAAACTATTGAGATCGGCAACCTTTTACCAGCATTGGCATTAGCACCATTGCTTGCGTTATTAGCTCACCAGTTTATTTAAAATGAGGAAGCATCGATGACGAATCGATACTTCACATCACTTGCAACAGTTCTATCGTAAGCAGTATTGATGTAGTCAGCTTTAATAACTTCGACCTCGCTGAGGATATTGTGCTTACCGCAGAAATTAAGCATCTCCTGTAACTCAGCAATACCACCAATCATTGACCCAGCAAGTGAGCGACGTTGTCCAAGCAATGTTCCAGCATTGATCGCATAAGGCTTGCCCGGCAATCCGATTACAACCAAAGTACCATCCAATTTTAATAGCTGCAGGTACGGCTCTAAATCAAGATCAGCTGAGACTGTGTTCAGTATTAGATCATAGGTCTGTTTGTACTTATCTAATTCTTTGACCTCTTTAGTG
>CAIUBS010000062.1 GCA_903897475.1 uncultured Actinomycetes bacterium
TTTGTGCTTTCAGCACTTGGTTACTTTGATAAGGCAACTGATGAGGCTAAGTACTTCGCACTTGTAGTAGTTGCAGTAACTGGAATTTTGACTACCTTAAATCAATACGCTGCTATCCGCGAAGGTGAAGCAGTCTGTGATGACCTAGCTAAGGTTGCAAAGAAGAGTGCGCTAGCTACAAAAATTGCCAGCTCACGTTCCTTCGTATCAGCAACAGCTGCTTTGATCGTAGTACTAGATATAGTGGTATTTGTTGTTGCATACCTAGCAATCTTTGGTATGTAATTAAGTAATGAAAGAGTTTTTACTTACATTAGCACCTCTAGTGATTTTGCTAGGGGTGTTTTTGTACAGATATGAAAAGCCAAAGCCACCTAAGAATAAAACTACTGGCCGCGGTGGAGATTTTGCAGAGTAATTGATCTGCAAAATTTAATACTAGCTTTACAATTAGTTAGATCGTTGCCATGAGTGAAATTATTGTTATCTACGATGGCCAATGTAAGTTTTGTGAACAATCTGTGCTTTGGGTCGGCAAAAAGCTGTCCATAACAGCAATTGCATATCAAAGTGTCGATTTGAATAAATATGGCTTAAGTTATGAAGAGTGTGAAAAATCTGTCCAGGTTATAATTGGTAATGACAAATATAAGTCAGCAAAAGCGGTTTCAGTATTACTTAATCTTCGTGGTAATCGATTCTTATCCATATTGATCAAAAGCTCTGGGAAAGTGGGAGAGCATGCTTACTACTGGGTAGCAAGAAATCGCTCATCTTTTATAGTTAAAACACTGGCTAAGTTCTTAAAGCCATAGCAGCAATCCTGCAAAATGCACTATCTATTTCGATAAATAGCATCTATATTTAATCTATGGCTAGAGAGAGTAAATCAAAGCGAATTGAAACTTCTATACTTCCAGTTAAATATGTCGATCTAGTTGAGGATGTATTTCATGCAATCCTTGCTATTTCACTTTTTGTTATCGGTATAGGTGCATTTTTCTACTCAATCAAGAGATTAGTCGAAACCACACCCTTTTTTCCTAATGGGATGATTCAAGGTGTTAATGACATTTTATTTATCGTTATTATCTTAGAAATACTACGAACTGTAATCTCGCGCTTTACCGATGGTGTATATCAATTAGATAAGTTTTTAATTATTGGTGTAATTGCAGCAGTTCGACACATATTAACCGTTGGTGCATCCTTGACATTAACTGCTGAAAAAAGTGATGATGCCTTTCAGCGAGCACTTTATGAGCTAGGGCTTAACGCATTAGTAGTTGTGGCCTTGGTTTTTGCGATCTTCTTATCAAAATCTGCTCACAGGAGTAAAAACTAATTTAGTTTGGCGTAGGTGGAGCTTAGATAGCTAGCGATTATCACCCATATTTGATAGGGAAGAGTTGCAATAAAGACCGCTAATGATGCTTGGTAAATAAAGAAGAGCATTGGAATTGTTAGTACTGCTGTGCCAATTAGCGCAAGTGAGGCTAGCCCTAAATTGTGGGGCCCATAAAACTGATATGACCAGGTCAGTGCACAAATTACTGAGAGTGCAAAAATGCTTAAATATGTGATTACTTTAGGAGTACTTAACCTATTGGCAACTGTTACAGCAGCTACACCTAAAATCACAAAGTTATATGGCCAAATGATCCCAAAGATAAAATCTGGTGGCTGCCAACTTGGTGCATTTAATGATCGATACCAACTACTGCCGGTAGTAGTCCACTTTGCAGCGCCAATTGCATATAGAAAAACTAAACCAACTCCTGCAAAGCTAGCAATACTTTGAAAGGCAGTTTTCATACCTTGATCCTAGATCAATCCCTTATCTAATCCAGATAAGACTTCAACTGCTCGCTGCTTTAATTGTGGCAAATCAGATAATCGCTTAATGCCATTTATCTGCTGGCTCATTCTGTGATTTTTCACAAACTCATCCTTATGCCGATCCAAAAAATCCCAATACAAGGTAGTAAATGGACAAGCGTTATCGCCAACTCTTAACTTTGGATCATACTCACACCCTTTGCAGTAAGTACTCATTCTGGAAATGTAAGCACCACCTGCTGCATATGGCTTACTCATCATCTTGCCATTATCTGCATGTACTCCCATGCCAATTACATTTGGCACCATTACCCAATCGGTAGCATCAATAAACTCCCTACGCATCCAATCTAAAAATTGTTGAGGATTTGTGCCAGTAATAAGTGCAAGATTACTTAAGATCATAAGCCGAGGAATGTGGTGCACCCAAGCGCGCTTCTTAATATCAGATACTGTAGTTTTCACACAATTCATTTTGGTCTTAGTTGGATCAGTAAATAAAGGAAGTAATTTACGATTAGCATCCAAATGATTACTCTTTTTATAATCAGCACCTAAATACCAGTACATGCCATTTACATACTCACGCCAGCCAATTACTTGGCGAATAAATCCTTCAGCTGATGCAATATCAACTACTCCCTTTTTATAGGCATTAAGGGCGGCAGTTAAAACCTCACCTGGATGCAGCAGGCCATTATTTAGATAGGGACTAAGCAGTGAGTGATGAAGTGCCCAATTTTCAGTAGTCATTGCATCCTCATATGGCCCAAAGTTTGCAAAGTGGTTATCAATAAAGTTTTTTAACTGCGCCTTGGCAGCTTTTCTACTTGTGCCCCAAACATCACAAGGGGATATCCCTAACTCATCTGCAACTATTTGATCAATCTCATCTGCCTTATGTTTTAAGTATGGTGGATACTTATAATTTTTAGGTGGAGGCAATCTATTTTCCTTATCAAAGTTCCACTTACCACCTACTGGTTTTCCAGCTTCAACTAAGATTCCTAATCTATTTCGTTGCGCCCGATAAAA
>CAIUBS010000063.1 GCA_903897475.1 uncultured Actinomycetes bacterium
AGTGCCGGCAACGGTTGTGATGTTGACATTCTGAAAGAGGCGGAAGGCATCGACACATTGCAAGGTCACGCTTGAGACTTAATTATCTGCGCCTGTGGAATGTTAAATACCTCTTTGTATTTGGTATTAAATCGTTGTCCTAGATCTCTGGTTAATTCAATATGTTGTCTTTGGTCTTCACCTACTGGCACAAAATCTGCTTGATAGAGCAATATGTCAGCGGCCTGCAAAATTGGATAGGTAAACAACCCAACATTCGTTCGATCAGTACCACCTTTTTGAGACTTATCTTTAAATTGCGTCATACGTCCTGCTTCGCCAAACCCGGTAATGCACTCCAGTACCCAAGCTAATTGGTTATGAGCAGGCACGTGGGATTGAATAAATAATGTGCACAGCTTTGGATCTACGCCAATTGCGATTAATTGCGCAGCTGAAAGCAATGTTCGCTTTTCCAATAACTTTGGATCAGTTTCGACAGTGAGTGCGTGAAGATCAACTACACAATAAAAAGCATCATGCTCTTTTTGTAAATCAACCCATTGCTTGATAGCGCCTAAGTAATTACCAAGATGAAATGAATCATGGGTTGGTTGAATGCCAGAAAGTACCCGTTTTTTACTCATGATTTCACATCATCTCTGGCAAGCAATAATTGACCTACCCGCTTGCCACTCATACTGATAATTGTAAAGCGTGCACCATTGATTCGAACCACATCATTTACCTGTGCAATTCTGCCTAAATAATGCATCACAAAACCACTCACAGTTTCATATGGTCCATCTGGCAATGAAATCCCAGTTAGATCATGTAAATCTTCAAGTGAGATCAACCCGTCGATTTCGATATCACCTGTGCGTTGCTCGAGTTTTGGCTGTGCTTCATGGCCGTCATACTCATCATGAATCTCACCAATTAAGCATTCAACTAAGTTTTCTAAGGTAATGATTCCATCAGTACCGCCGTACTCATCTAGCACGATTGCAATATGCTGACGTTTGCTTCGCATCTCAGTTAATGCAGGCAAAACTCCTTTTGTACCAGGCAAGAAGATTACATTTCTGACAATTTCCATAATAGTAATCTGAGCATCATCTAATTTCGGATTTAGCAAATCTCGAACATGCAAAAATCCAATAACTTCGTCGCTGCTTCCTCTAACTACTGGGTATCTGGAATGAGCAAGTTCAACGGCAACCTTTCTAGCTTGTGAAATACTCAATGATGCATCTAAGAAATCAACCTCAGTTCTTGGCACCATAACCTCATGAATTAAACGATCGCTAGTGTTAAAAACCTCTTCAACAATATCCCGCTCTTCTTTTGTTAAATCAGCATGACCGCTCACTAAATCCATTAACTCAACATCAGAAATCTGATTACGCTCACTCTTTGAGGTTATGCCAAAAATCTTTACGATTAAATCAGTTGATTTAGACAAGAGCCAAATAATTGGCTTGAAAATTATCGCTACGCGATCAACAGCAGCTGCAGTTGCGAGCGCAATGCTCTCACTCTTATAAAGTGCCAATCGCTTAGGCACTAATTCGCCAAAGACTAATGAGATATAAACAATTACTAATGTGATCGCCACAATTGAAACAATCTCACTACTGCCAGCAGATAAGCCCAACTCCTCTAATCTTGGAATAACAAATACCCCAAGTTGTTCAGCACCTAGGGCTGCAGATAAAAATCCACATGCAGTAATTCCAACTTGTACGGCGGCTAGGAAACGGTTTGGATTACCAGCAAGCTTTGCTACCCGCGCCCCACGTTTACCCTTACTTGAAATCTGTTTAACCTGGGAGTCACGTAGGGAGATAAGGGCGATCTCAGCGGCCACAAAGATTCCGCCCACCGCAATTAGCCCTAAAACTATTGCAATACTGGGTATAGCGCCTTCAGCCATATCTCCAATGGTATCTAACTGCGCAGATAGCCCGCCTGATGAGCGCAAAAACAACCGCGCTTCCCCTTTTTAGCCAATTTGTCGTAGCCTTTGCCAACTCTCACAACCGTGAGACCTTCATCCAACGGATCGTCGGGCACGTACCTGCCCGGAGAAGGAGTAAACAATCATGGCATCAGTTGTATTTTCCCAAGCATCACGAATTTATCCAGGAACTACAAAACCTGCGGTAGATAAATTAGATCTAACAGTTAATGATGGTGAGTTTTTAGTATTAGTTGGACCATCTGGTTGCGGTAAATCAACCTCACTTCGAATGTTAGCTGGATTAGAGGAGATTGATACTGGATCAATTCGAATTGGCGATAAGGATGTAACAAATGTTGCACCGAAAGATCGCGATATCGCAATGGTATTTCAGTCATATGCGCTCTACCCACATATGTCAGTAGCTGAAAATATGGGATTTGCATTAAAGATTGCTGGCGTTGCAAAAGAGGAACGCGATCGCAGAGTTTTAGAGGCTGCAAAATTATTAGATTTAGAAGATTAC
>CAIUBS010000064.1 GCA_903897475.1 uncultured Actinomycetes bacterium
CAACTCACTCCTTATCAGATGTGGCTGCAGCTAGAACTGCCAGGGTTGGAAAACCAATTGTTGGTTCAACTGGCCTTGAAGCTAAAGGTATTCATGCCTGGTTTGGCAAAAAACATGTATTAGAAGATATCTCAATGGATTTCTTCTCTGGCACAGTTACTGCCTTAATTGGTCCTTCAGGATGTGGAAAATCAACTTTTATTAGAATCCTAAATCGGATGCATGAGTTTATTCCAACTGCAGCTCTTGCTGGCCAAGTTATTTTAGATGGTAAAGATGTTTATGACCCAGGTGTTGATGTGACAAAAATTAGATTAAAGGTTGGAATGGTTTTCCAAAAGCCAAATCCATTCCCATCAATGACTATTAAGGAAAATGTCTTATCAGGATTAAAGCTTGCCCAACTTAAGATTGAAAATGCCGATGAACTATTGGAAAGCTGCTTAAGGCGAGCAGGACTTTGGGATGAGGTCAAGGATCGCTTGGATGAGTATGGTGGTGCATTATCTGGTGGTCAGCAGCAGCGCTTATGTATTGCCAGGTCACTAGCAGTAAATCCGCAAGTTCTTCTAATGGATGAGCCATGTTCGGCGCTAGATCCTGGGTCAACCCTTCGTATTGAAGAGACTATCCGAGAGTTGGCATCATCAATAAGCATTGTCATTGTTACTCACAATATGCAACAAGCAGCCCGAGTCTCTGATTACACCGGATTTTTCTTATCAGATGGTGGGCCTGGTCGCTTAATTGAGAGCTCATCAACCTCTGAGATATTTACCAATCCAAAAGAGAAGCGAACTGAGGATTATGTCTCAGGAAGATTTGGATAATCTAGTAACCAATTGTTAACTTAACTTACACACATTGTTTGCTCAATATCAGTCGTAAGTTGGCCTTGCATAAGTAGTTTTCAACTACCAATTACTTCAAGGGGGATAAATGAAGTTGAAAAGAAATTTGGCAGTTACCGTAATTGCCATATCTGGATTAGTTCTATCTTCATCACCAGCATTTGCTGGTCAGATTAATGGTAGTGGTGCAACATTTGCCCAACCACTAATTGATGTTTGTAAAGTAGAGTTCACAAAAGATACTGGCCACACTGTTAATTACACAGCTGGTGGTTCCGGAAAGGGCCGTACAGATTTCGCCAACAACTTAGTTGATTTTGCAGCCTCTGATGCCGTTTATACATCTGGTTTCCCCGCTCACTTAGAGTATGCACCAGTTTACGCAGCACCGATTGCTGTTTTTTATAACCTCCCAACAGTAAAAGAGCCAATCTACTTAAGAGCTTCAACACTTGCTCAAATATTTTCTGGCTACATTACAAATTGGAATGACAAGTTAATCGCTGCAGATAATGAGCGAACAGTTAAGACAGTTACATATCAAACAAAAAAGCAGACCGTTAAGGTCGGTGGCAAGAATGTAACTAAGACTGTCCCAGTATTGGATAAGAAGGGTAAGCCAATAATTAAGAGTACTTCAGAGAAAACAGTTAATATTGATCTACCAAATCAATTAATCACTGTCTACTACCGTACCGACTCTTCTGGAACCTCAGAGCAGTTTGGTAAGTTCCTGCAGGGGGCTAATGCTGGTGCAAACTCAAGATTGTGGCCAAAGACTGCAAGTGGCACATTCTCAAACATGACACCAAATAACATCTCAACCTTCTTTAACTTTCAAGGTGCATCAGGCTCTGCTTTAGTTGCAGCTGGCGTTAAAGGCAAGGTTGGTGGTATTGGTTATGGCGAAGTAAGTTGGGCAACTGACAACAAGTTAGCTGTTGCTAATATTGAAAACGCCGCCGGTGAATTTATTGCTCCTACTGCTGCTGGCACGTCAGCCTTCTTAGGCGGTGGAACTATTGCAGAAAATGGCAGTATTTCTACTGATTATAAGAAGCCAATTCCAGGTGCTTATTCAATCGGAACTGCTTCTTATGGTTTGGTTTATCCAGAATCTGCCAAAAAAGATCCAGAAAAACAAAAGATTGTTGCCCAATGGCATACATATCTACTAGAGCAATGTGCAAA
>CAIUBS010000065.1 GCA_903897475.1 uncultured Actinomycetes bacterium
CTTACATTGTTGCGCTAAATCCACTCATCATCGGTCTTGCTAAAGATGCTGATGGAAAATACATTGGCGGAGGCGATGCTCCTAATCTTGCATTAGTTGCTGCAGCTACCGCACTTATCGCCGGCATTATGACCATATTAATGGGCGTAGTCGCTAACTTTCCATTAGCCATTGCAACTGGATTAGGTTTGAATACATTCGTTGCCGTTGGTATTGCCTCAAAAATGACCTGGGCAGATGCCATGGGATTAGTTGTCCTAGAAGGCTTAATTATTTTACTCTTGGTGCTTACTGGATTCCGCACAGCGGTGTTTAGAGCAGTGCCAACTCAATTAAAAATCGCTATATCTGTAGGTATTGGATTATTCATTGCCCTTATCGGATTAGTCGATGCAGGTTTTGTTCGCAGAACCGGAACTGGTCCAGTGCCTGTAACTCTAGGCGATAACGGAAATCTGGTTGGTTGGCCGATTATTGTTTTTGCTTTCGGCTTGCTTCTAACCATTGCGCTTATGGTTAAGAAGGTGAAAGCTGCAATTCTGATTGGAATTGTTGCAGCAACTGCTCTGGCAATCGCCATTGAATCAGCTTTCAAGATTGGACCATTATTTAATGGTGCAACAGGTGCGGTGAATCCAAAAGGTTGGAACTTAAATGTTCCTGCTATGCCAGAATCAATTGCGGCTACTCCAAGTTTTGGAATCCTCGGAGATTTCAATTTGCTTGGTGGATTTGATCGTATATCACTGGTTGCAGCAGTGCTATTGGTCTTTACCCTTCTACTTGCAGATTTTTTTGACACGATGGGAACAATGACTGCAATTGGTAATCAGGCAGGCTTAGTGGATAGAGATGGAAATGTAGAAGGTGCCAATCGCATTCTTCTAGTTGACTCTATTGCTGCGGCCGCTGGTGGTGCTGGTTCAGTTTCATCCAACACTTCATATATCGAATCCGCTTCAGGTGTGGGTGAAGGTGCTCGCACCGGACTAGCCTCTGTGGTAACAGGATTGTTGTTCCTTTTAACAACCTTCTTAGCACCACTAGTCGCGGTCATACCTTATGAAGCTGCAACTCCAGCGTTGATTGTTGTTGGGTTCTTAATGATGACACAAATAAAAGGAATCGATTGGGATGACCTTGGAATTGCTATTCCTGCATTCCTTACAATCATTCTTATGCCGTTTACCTACAATATTTCAGTAGGTATCGGAGCTGGATTTGTTTCATTTGTTGTAATCAGATTATTCCAGGGCCGCACTAAGGAGATTAATCCTTTGATGTGGGTAGTCGCTGGACTATTTATGATTTACTTCCTGCAATCTCCAATTAATATCTGGACAGCATAAAGTCCTAGATCAGAAAAGGGTGGATACTTCGGTATCCACCCTTTTACCATTTTATTGGAGCAAGAGATTTATCAATTAATTTTGAGTTGATTCGACTAAATGGCCTAGATCCAAAAAAACCTCTGTATGCAGAAAGTGGACTTGGGTGCGCTGATGTGATCAAATTTTCTTGCCTAAAATATTTTGACATCTTTAGTGCCTGATTTCCCCAAAGTACCCCGATTGCATCTTTTTCTGCCACAAACTCAACAATCTTCTCTGTGAAATTATGCCAACTGAGTTTCTCATGAGAGCCAGTTTGAGATGGCACTACGGTTAAAGTTCGATTGAGTAAAAGCACTCCTTGCTCACTCCAATCCGATAAATCCCCATTAACTCTCTTATATCCAAGGTCGTTCTCTAATTCAGTAAAAATATTTCTTAATGATGCGGGCAGAACTGAAACCTCACGGCTTACAGAAAATGCTAAGCCCATCGCGTGCTTAGGGTTTGGATAAGGATCTTGCCCCATGATCAGTACTTTTACTGATTTTGGTGCAAGCTCTAGTGCACGAAATACATTTCTAGCTTCTGGAAGAAATTTACCTTCGATATTGTTAGAGATCGTCTCTAACAACTTCAAATCAACAATGGGCTTCCAAGAATTTGGTAAGAAATCAATTAAATTAACGGGCACGAGCAAAAAACCGTCCACCTTCAGATTGAACTGATATAGGCAGACCATAAGCATGCGAAAGGTTTTCATCAGTAATTACCGTATCAATCACCCCTTGCGCAACAACTGTTCCATCTTTAAGTAGTAGTGCATGTGTGGTGCCCGATGGAATTTCTTCAATATGGTGTGTCACAATAACTGTTGCTGGCGCAAGTGGATCTTTTGCGAAGATCTCGATTCGCTTGAGAAGATCTTCCCGGCCGCCTAAATCTAACGATGAAGCGGGTTCATCAAGCAAAAGTAATTCAGGATCAGCCATTAGTGCTCTTGCAATTTGCACCCGTTTTTTCTCTCCATCGCTGAGTGATCCGAAATGGCGCTCACCAAGTTCACGAACGCCTAAAGCCGTCAATAATGCCATAGCTCTTGATTCATCCCATAAATCATACTTTTCCTGCCATCTTCCCAGCATCGCATAAGCAGCTGTAAGAACAACATCTATAACCAATTCATCAGGAGGTAGTTGCTCAACTAATGCCGAGGAGGTTAAGCCAATTCTCGTGCGCAATTCAAACACATCTACTTTTCCTAACTGCTCTCCAAGAATTCTTATGTTCCCAATAGTCGGATGAATAAGAGAGGAGCAAACCTGTAACAAAGTAGTTTTGCCCGCTCCATTTGGCCCCAAGACGACCCATCTTTGTCCCTCCAAGACCTGCCAATTAAGTGGTCCTAGTATGTTTTTATCGCCTCTTCGAACGCTAACATTATCGATCTCTAATATTGCGTTCATAAGGAAGAAAGATACCTCGCCAGAGGGTGAAATATGGTTAATCTGAGCCAATGCCCGAAGGAAATATGTCAACCTTTACTGGATTAATTCTAGTTTCAGGCCAAGATAAGCCTGGTATTACACAACACCTCATGAAGGTGCTCTCTGAATTTGTTGTGAAAATTATTGATATTGAGCAAATAGTAATCCGCGACCGACTGCTACTAACAGTTCTTATATCTCTCGATCAGGGGCATGCTGAAGCAGTCGTAGAAGACCTAAATGAACTTCAAGCAACCCTGGGCTTAGATATTGCTATTGATTTCGCATACCATAACGAAAAGCTTCAGGAATTAGATCACCTAAGAGTTGTGATTGTAGGCAAGGAGATTAAACCATCTGCGATCGCAATCATTGCGACTGAAATTGCAAAGTTAGGTGGAAACATTGAAGATATATACCGAACTTCAAGTGCGCCAGTTATGGCAGTCGAACTTGTTTTGTCATTACAAAATGATGCTATAAAGAAAGTTCAATCGGCTCTAGCAAAAGTGGCAGTCGAAAATGGCATCGATCTAGCTGTTGAACTGGGTGGCAGTGCACGAAATTTGAAGCGATTGGTTTTACTGGATATGGATTCAACTCTAATTGAACAAGAGGTTATTGATTTATTAGCAGAGTATTCAGGAAAGTCTCAAATTATCTCAGATATTACTGCCAAGGCTATGTCTGGTGAACTTGATTTTAAACAAGCATTAAGTGCAAGAGTTGAGTTACTAGCTGGTCTAGATGAATCTGTAATAGACCAAGTTCGCCAGAAAGTTACATTGACTAAAGGGGCGCAGCAATTGATTACTGAATTGCATAATCTAGGGCATAAGGTTGGAGTAGTTTCTGGTGGATTTATTGACGTGATTGAACCAATTCTGAAAGACCTAGAAATAGATTTTTATAAAGCGAACAAGCTTGAGATTTGCGATGGTAAATTGACTGGCAATGTTGTGGGTAAAGTAATCGATGGCTCAGAAAAGCTTGCGGTTTTAAGGGAGTTTGCAAGCAAGGAAGGAATTAATATCCAGCAAACGGTTGCTATTGGCGATGGAGCTAACGATCTGGAAATGATTCAAGCCGCAGGGCTAGGAATAGCTTTTAATGCCAAACCAAAAGTAGCGCAATCCGCAGATACCACTCTTAATATAAAAGATTTGTCTGCAGTATTACTACTTATGGGAATTAACTCTTAATCTTGTCTAAAGCCAGTTGTCTTAATCTAATTAGCATTTGAGCTGGATCATTTGATTTAAAAACAGCACTTCCGGCCACAAAGCAGTTGGCTCCAGATTGTGCAGCTGTTTCGATCGTATACTCGGAAATTCCACCATCTACTTGCAAAAGTGGCTGAGGAGCGGAACATTTATCAATATGTTCTCTAGCAATCTTTACTTTACTCATTTGATCTTGCATAAATGCTTGTCCTCCAAAACCCGGTTCTACTGTCATTATCAATAATAGGTCGATATGTTCTACTAGATCGGCAACCGCTGAAAACTCAGTCTTTGGCTTTATTGCGATGCCAACTTTAGATCCGTTCGACTTGATGTTTTCTATTGTCTTCTTGGCATCTTTAACCGCTTCTAAATGAAAAGTCACAGAATGACAACCAAATTGAGCATACTTAGGGCCCAGATTATCTGGATCTTCGATCATTAAGTGAGCATCAACCGGCAATTTTGAAAACGAAATTATCTCACTTGCTCTTGCCATTGAAAAAGTAAAATTGGGCACAAATTTGTTATCCATGATATCTAGATGCAAAAAATCTGAAACCGAGGATACCTTGGCAATCTCATTCTCAAGATCGTCAAAGTTGGCATTTAAAATACTTGGGCTCATAAATACTTGACCAGAACTAATCACAATTATCCATTCTTTCGAAATAATGCCATGAACATAGCATCTGATTGATCTTTATGCGTCCACAATTGCATAGTTCCATCTTCTTGAATTCCAGCGGTATTTGAAAATGGTGAGGAATTCAACGGCAAGATGCTCATTTGGGGAAAACTGCCAAGAAAATCAATTACTTGGCCTTTAGTTTCTGCAAGATGCGGTGAACAGGTTACATACGAAATTATCCCGCCAGGTCTAAGTAATTCAAATGAACTAGCTAAGAGGTTCCTTTGCAGCGATACCAACTCCTTTAAATCACTTTGAGTCTTACGCCATCTTGCCTCAGGACGTCGACGTAGTGCCCCTAAGCCAGTGCAGGGAGCATCAATGAGAATACGATCATACTTTGACGTAAAATTATTGGGATCAGTTCCGTCATTGATTACTACCAGATTATTCCCAATAACTCTTTTTACAAGCTCTGCTCTTTTTTGATTTGGTTCATTGGCTATGAACCTAGGAGAATCCTCTAATTCTCTAATTGAGTAATAAAGATAAGCGGCTTTTCCCCCGGGACCAGCACACATGTCCAGCCATGAAAGATCTGGTTGATAGGTCTTTAAAAAATTCTCAACAACAATTTGAGATCCTCTATCTTGAACACCAGCCCGACGTTCAATAATGGGGGCAAAATCTGAAGGTATAACGGGAATAGTAAATCCGTTGGTACAGCCAGCAATTCTTTCTGCACCTAAGGATAAGAACTCTTGATGAGTAGATTTTGTCGGCCAACTTACAACATCAGGGGCCGTAGGTATGTTATTTGCAATTAGTAATTTTTCCACTTCGTTCCAGTTTTTGAGTTGGTCATACAAAGCCGAAACTATCCATTCTGGATGGCTGTGTTGTATGGATAATCTTTGCAAATCAGGCAGTCTGGCTAGTTCACTTAGATCATCTCTATTTGTCGTGATTTTTCTCAAGATCGCATTTACATATGAGGCTTTAGATTCTCCCGCCACAAACTTTGCTAATTCAACTGTCTCTGATACAGCTGCATGATCTTGCACCCTCATCTCTACAATTTGATGAATCCCAATTCTGAGTAGATCAACTATTTTTGTATCAAGTTCTTTGATTGGTCTATCAATGTATTTTGAAGCCAAATAGTCATGCTTTCCTTGCATTCTTAAAGTCCCATATGCCAACTCTGTAGCGAATGCTTTATCAGCCATGCTTAATTTAGATTTGACTAAAAGCTGCGGTAATCTTAAATTTGCGTAAGCGCCCTCTCGATTTACTTGAGAGACTAGTTCATAAGCCACTAATCTCGACTCGCTTGGCTTGGGTTTACCCAAGGTGTAAATCCGTACGCTTGCTCAATCCTCTAATAAACTCTCCCGCACTCATTTTGCTTCTTCCGGCAGGGGTCAGTTCCAATATTTCAATCACGCCATCGGCTGTTCCTACAAAAAATCTCTCATCCTTTATCAAAACTGAACCTGATTGAATTACTTGATCCATATCGCAAACTTGCAGTGAATCTAACTTTAACCTCATGCTGCTTAAGTTCGTCCAAATACCAGGATTGTGTGAAATGGCGCGATAAAGATTATAAATATTTTCTGCACTTTTTTTCCAATCTATCTGGCCATCATTTTTACTAAATTTAGGTGCTTTTGTTACGCCGAAATCAGATTGATGGTACGGTGAATGATTGGCTTCAATTAAATTCAAACATTCAGGTAATTTTCTGGCAGCTAAACTACTAAGAATTGACAATACCTCCTCAGTTTTAGCATCCTTATCCAAATCAATCTCGTGCGTTAAATAAATAGGACCAGTATCCATTCCCTTGTCCAATTTAAAGATACTTAATCCGCTCTTATTTTCACCAGATAAAATACTCCATTGAACTGGTGCAGCACCTCGCCACTTCGGAAGTACTGAAAAATGTATGTTTATCCAGCCAAATTTTGGCTTAGCCAAAAGATCTTCTGACACTAATCTTCCGAAAGCTATCGTAATAATTAGATCAGGCCTCAAATCATCAAGTATTTTAGATAACGCTATGTCATCTATAGGTTTGAATAACCTAATTTCACGATCATCAACCCAGGAAGCCAAAGAGTTGGGTTCTATCTGTTGGCCACGACCGACTGGCTTATCAGGGTTAGTTATAACTCCAAGTAATTCATGAGACTCAAAATTTTCTAATAAAGATATTACCGGTTGAGCTACTAACGATGAAGAAGCAACAAGTAACTTCAAACTATAGACCCAAGCCAAAAGTTGAGTGTGGAGAAACCTTAATTGTTGGCTGTATTCCCTTCTCAGTTATTAAACCAAACCAGCTAGATTCGCGAATCTCTTTCATCGCGGATTTTCTTTCTTCTGAATTCATGCGATCGATGAAAAGCACTCCATTAAGATGATCCGTCTCATGTTGCAAGCACCTGGCAAGTAATTCAGTGCCCTCCACCGTCACCGGATCTCCATACATATTAAATCCTTTAGCCACAGCACGAAATGCCCTAGGCGTATTAAATGTAAGGTCGGGAAAGGATAAGCAGCCTTCTTCGCCATCCTGCATCTCATCACTCAGATCTAAGGTCGGATTAATCAAATGTCCTAACTCATCATCTATATCCCAAACAAAAACTCTAAGTGGAACTCCAATTTGAGGTGCAGCTAATCCTGCACCAGGTGCAGCCTGCATTGTTTCAGTTAAATCAGAGACCAGCTGTCTTAACTCTTTATCGAAATCGACTACTTCTGATGCCGGTGTTACTAAAACCGGATCGCCAAATAATCGTATAGGTTGTATTGCCATAGATGAATGATACTTCAGAGGTGAGGCTAGATATCGAACTGGTCAAAACGGACTTTAAAAACTTGCCTTGCCTTAATACTCTGTATTTTGACAACGTCGTCGAGTAAATCAACCAAATTACTGGCCTGCTCAAGCGGTGAACGAACAATTAATCTACTTAGCTCACCTCTCAAAGTTATTGGACCAGTTATTTCATACTCCGATTTGCCTCTTAAATTCTCAGCGAATTTAGAAATTTCAGAATTTTTTCCTTCAATCACCGCGATCCGATAATACGGTGGCAACTTGGCTAGCCTGCGCTCCTTAAGTGAAAGGTTTGATCCATATGATGAATCGTTACGTAACACAGATTGAACCAGCGGATGATTATTTGGTAAAGATAGGAACACTTCGGCTTCGGCATCTGCCCTACACAAAAGACTAAACCAAAGCAACCTTGCTAACTCTTCAGATCTTAAAGAGGGCCTATTAAAAACTCTTTCACCATCCAGCAAAATTACGCCTGAGTACTCACCATCGGGTTCAGATCCTGCAGTTGCTAGTACCACATGATTACCACTAGGAAGTTCAGTAACTTGTTTACTCCCAGATGAAATTAGAATAGGGGTCTTGTTAAGAGCTCTTCCAATTTCCTCAGCGGTGCGATCAATTCCTTTAGCAATTACATACGGACGATTATCGCCACAGAAGCTGCACTTCCAATCTACTATGATTTTTAAGCATAGGTAACATTGCGGAATCATCTTTTCGGAGGAAATTTGTAATTTTCCTCCGCACTCACAGCTAGCTGTATTTCTGCATCGGCTGCATAAAAAAAGATTCGCATACCCTTTCTCTGCTACGGAAACTAAGACATTTCCCTTACTAATCGCTTTTTTGATCTGAGAAATATAGTTCTGCCCACCATCGCTAGTCCCATAATTGTGATTGAGAGAACGCTTATATCTTTTACGTTCAAGCCAACCCACATCCATCAGCCTTTCAATCTCTAGAGAGTGCGAGGCGGAAACGAAGATCAATGAGGTATCACTTGATCTAAGTAGAGTCACATCGCGTGTATTCCATCCAGGAGAATGAAGTTCATAATGTGATGAGTCTAGATCGGAGAAAACAATTACAGTCGAATTTGACCTTAATGGAAGAAAGGATCCACTTCTAGTTGCCAAAATAAACCGTGGACACTTGACCACAATCTGTAGAAAGTTTCGATAGCGCAAGCTTTTAGAAAGATGACTTCCATATTCAACCAAGTTATCTCCAAATATCGGATGCAAAACTTTCCTTAAACTGCTTAAATCTTTCTCATCAGGAACCAATAAAAGTACTTGTCCTAAATGGCTCCTGAGTTTAGCAATCTCAGATATAAACCAGGTGGGATTTACGCTCAACGGCAAACTTAACCCCCAGCGCAATTTTTCCTTAGTATGAAGTTGCAA
>CAIUBS010000066.1 GCA_903897475.1 uncultured Actinomycetes bacterium
ATCGTACTTTTTATGCTTTTTGGATTAAGGCTAATTGAGATCCAAGCAATTAGGGCAAATGGATATGTGCAAAAAGCTGATATAGAGCTTAGTAAAACTGCCACTCTATTGGCACCGCGTGGTGCAATTTATGACAAAAATGGAATTGAGTTAGCGAGAAGTATTTCTGCAATCAATATCGCAGTCGATCAGACCGTAGTAAATGACCCAGTTAATGCAGCAAAAGTAGTTGCACCGATTCTAGGTTTATCTGAATCAGAATTAATTCCAAGTCTTACTGGGCAAAGGCGTTATGTATTAATTGCAAAAGATGTTGCACCTTCAAAATGGCGAGAAATATATTCTGCAATTACCAACTACAATATTGAAATATTAAAAACTGAAGGTGGAATAAGTAAGAGAATTGGTGGCTTTGTTCCAGAGCGCAGCTACATTAGAGATTATCCAACTGGAAAATTAAGTGCGTCATTGGTGGGAATTATTAATGATCAAGGGATTGGTGCATCTGGAATTGAAAGCAGCCTAAACTCAATACTTTCTGGGACAAACGGTAAGTATGTTTATGCAAACGGGCGAGGCAATATCATTCCCGGTTCAGAGCAGGTCAGGGTTGAAGCCAAGGCTGGTACAAGTATTAGGTTAACTATTGATCGAGATGTGCAGTGGGTTGCACAAAATGCAATCAGCCAGGCTGTTGCATCTGCAAGGGCAGAATCTGGAACCGTAATTGTGATGGATCCAAAAACCGGTCATATTTTGGCCCAAGCTAGCGCTCCAACTTTTGATCCGAATAACTCTGAATCCATCACCCAAAGCAAACTTCGCAACCCATCAGTACAAGAAGTTTACGAACCAGGATCTACAGGAAAAGTTATTACGGTTGCAGCTGCTCTTGAGGAGAAGATTGTTACACCAAATACAGTATTTACTATTCCATACTCAATGAAGGTAGCTGGTGAAACTTTTAGCGACCATGAGAAACATCCACCTCAAAGATTAACTACTACTGGTCTACTAGCAGTTTCTAGTAACACTGGATCAATTCAACTTGGTCAGTCTCTAGGAAAAGATAACTTGTATAACTATCTCAAGAAGTTTGGAATTGGCGAAAATACAAATTCAAAACTACCAGGTGAGTCAGCTGGGATATTACATCCAGTCAAAAATTGGTCTGGAACATCTCTACCAACAATTGCATTTGGGCAAGGCTACTCAGTGACTGCAATGCAGGCGACATCTGTGTTTGCCACAATAGCAAATAACGGAGTTCGAGTTAAGCCAACAATTCTTGCTGGCTTAGTTGATGAAAGTGGAAAGTTCTCAGCATCAAATGATTCAGAATCAATTCAAGTTTTAAGTGAAGATACAGCCAAGAATCTTCGCAAAATGATGGAGAGTGTAGTTTCACCAAGCGGTACCGCTCCATCAGCTGCAATCAATGGCTATAGAGTTGCTGGTAAAACTGGTACTGCAGAGCGCTATAACCCTATTTGTAAATGTTATAGCGGTTACACGGCATCTTTTATTGGTTTTGCACCAGCTGATCAGCCAAGATATGTAGTTAGTGTGACTATTCAGGACCCAAAAGGAATGCATTGGGGAGGGGTACTAGCTGGCCCAGTATTTAAAAAAGTAATGAGTTTTGTTCTACAAAATGAAAGAATCAAACCCACGCCCGAGTCAGAAACTCACTTCTTCCTTACGGAAGCGGCGTTAAAGAGTGCTACTTATAGCAGCAAAAAAGATTCCCAAAAGAGTGGCGCCTAGGACTATTTCTATGACATCAAACCGGAAGCCAAAATTGTTGTCTGAATTTGATTCTAAAATATTTGGACAAGATGTTGCTATAAAAGGTGTAGCAATTAATGCCAGCAATGTAAAAGAGGGTTATTTGTTTTTAGCCCTTTCTGGGGCAAATACCCATGGTTCAAATTTCCTAGAAACTGCAATAAATAATGGAGCAGCAGCGGTATTAAGTGATATCAAACTTAACTCAGTAATTCCAAGTTTCATACACCCAAATCCTAGGCAGATTGTAGGCGATATTGCGTCTTGGTTTTATGACTTTCCATTCAAAAGTTTAACTGCAGTAGGTATTACTGGAACAAATGGCAAAACCACCTCTGCTAGCTTAGTCAAACAGATATGGGAAATAAACGAAATTGATTCGGCATTGATAGGAACCTTGGGAGTCGAAATCGGAAAGGATATTGCAAGCGGTACTAGGACAACCCCCGAAGCTGATGAGTTACAAAAGATTGCATTTAGTTTACAAGAAAAAGGAATCAAGCATTTAGTGATGGAAGTTAGTAGTCATGCCATCGATCAGTTTAGAATCAAAGGATGTAAGTATAAAGTTGTAGCTTTTACTAATTTGTCTCAGGATCACTTGGATTATCACAAAACTATGGAGAATTATTTTCAAGCTAAAGCAAAACTTTTTACTCAGGATTACGCTGAAATAGCTGTAATCAATATAGATAATGAGTATGGAAAGCGATTATTCTCTGAAGTAAAAATTCCTGCAGTATCAATTTCTAGAAATGATAAGACTGCCGATTGGTTTTATGAGAAAGTCAATCTGAATTCTGATGGTTACAAAGTAGAAATAAGAAGTAAAGTCGGTAATGTAATTAGTGGCAATTTTTATCTAAAAGGAGATTTTAATTTAGATAACCTTCTTATATCTGTTGCATCAACTAACCTACTTGGTCTAAGTGATTCGAAACTTTCAAATACAATTGAGAAGTTAAAAGCGGTTTCTGGTCGGTTGGAGCAAATAGATGTTGGACAGAAATTCACCGCTTTAGTTGATTACGCACACACTCCAGATGCAGTTAGTCGCGTTTTAAAATCAGTCAGGTCATTTACAAATGGCAGAATTATCGGCGTTCTTGGTTGCGGTGGCGAGCGAGATGCTAGTAAACGACCGCTTATGGGGTCTGCATTACTCGCAGGAAGTGATGTCGCAATATTTACCAGTGATAATCCAAGAGGTGAGGCAGTTGAGAAGATTTTAAGTCAAATGACAAATGGACTTGAATTATCCAATAAGGGATTTGTTATAAGAGATAGAAAAGAGGCAATAAAATTCGCCTGCGAGCAGGCAGTGCCAGGTGATTGTGTGGTTTTGCTTGGAAAAGGACATGAAGTTGGGCAAGAAGTGAACGGTGTTGTAATTCCATTCGATGACAGGGTCGAATTGGCCAATGCAATTAAGCAGGTGGGCTAAAGTGATTAAAATTTCTGCTCAAGAATTTGCTCATGTTGTTGATGGAAAATTACAAAACCTATCTGAAGATTTTGTAATTGATCAACTGCCAATAATAAATTCAGCTGCTGCCAGGAGTGGCACTTTTTTCACTGCGTTTAAGGGAAACAATGTCGATGGACATGACTACGTATCTGAGGCAATTAGAGGGGGATGTGCATTTGCTTTGGTATCTAGGCAGGTTAGTGAGCCATCAATATTGGTTAAAGATACCGGAGAGGCGTTAATAAGTTTAGCTAAGTATGTGCGAAATAGAATCGATGGTTT
Source organism: uncultured Actinomycetes bacterium (assembly GCA_903897475.1). GTDB lineage: Bacteria > Actinomycetota > Actinomycetes > Nanopelagicales > Nanopelagicaceae > Nanopelagicus. The sequence goes on from CAIUBS010000066.1 coordinate 3,539, forward strand.
ACGAGTAATTGGTATAACTGGCTCTCAAGGAAAGACTACAACCAAAGAATTTTTGTATTCAATTCTAAAATCTGAGGGTTCCACTGTTGCAACAGAGGGCAATTTTAATACTGAAATCGGTGTTCCGTTAACAATTCTAAACTGCAATGAGCAGACCAAGTACTGCATTATTGAAATGGGTGCAAGGCATCAAGGCGATATTTTAAAGCTCACCAAAGTGGCTAATCCTAATGTGGGTGTTGTTCTAGTAGTAGGCACTGCTCATATTGGCGAGATTGGATCTGTTGAAAAGATTGCCAAAACCAAAGGAGAATTAATTGCTGGTTTAAATGAAGGCTCAACGGCAGTACTTGGCAGTTATGACCAGTGGACCCCCAAGATGGCGGATGGATTAAAAGTTAATAAAGTAGTTTTCGGCGATAACCAAGTTGTTAGAGCTGCTGATGTTGAAATTCATGGTGGATATGCACATTTTGATTTAGTCACGCCAGCAGGAAGAAATTCTGTTGCACTTCAGGTTATCGGTGAGCAACAAATCCCGAATGCACTAGCAGCCGCTTCAGCTGCCTATGCACTTGGTGTTAGTAATGAAAATATCGCAACCGGTTTAACAATTGCCAAATTAGATAGTAAATGGCGAATGCAAGTTGAAAGCCTAAAAGGAATACAAATCATCAATGATTTTTATAACGCAAATCCTGAAAGCATGAAGGCTGCTCTAAAAACCCTAGTGTTATTAAGTCAAGAAAGTGGCGGATCCTCTTGGGCAATTCTTGGAAAAATGCATGAGTTAGGACATATCGAGGCATCTTCACACCTTGAAATAGCTGGATACTGCCAGGATTTAGGCGTAGATCATTTAGTAAGTTTTGGTACAGATCTCTATAAAGAAATTAGCACAGAAATAAATGATAGAAACTTACAGCTACACCACTGTAAAGATGCTGATGCTGTTTTAGAGTTAGTCAATAATTTTTCTGCTGGTGATGTGGTTCTTTTCAAAGCATCAAGAGCTGAAAGATTTGAAGATTTAGCTAATGCAGTCAAGTCTAAGTGGATTGGGGTGAACCAGTGAGAGGTATTTTGCTTTCAGGTGGGATATCTGCACTCTTTGCGTTTTTTGCAACTCCAGCACTTATTCGATTCTTGGCAAAAAAAGGTTATGGACAAATCATTCGTGACGATGGACCAACATCTCATCATGTAAAAAGAGGCACTCCAACTATGGGTGGATTAGTGTTGATTGCAGCCACACTTGTCGGTTATTTCACAAGCCACCTGATTACTGGAATTTCCACAACTACATCTGCTTTGCTCGTTATAGGTTTAATAGTTGGTCTAGGTTTTGTTGGTTTTATTGATGATTGGCTGAAAGTTGCAAAACAAAGATCTCTTGGATTAAATGCAAAGCAAAAGTTGTTAGGCCAAGCAGTTGTGGCAGGGGCATTTGGATACGCAGGCCTACAGTTTCCAGATCAGACCGGCTTAACTCCGATTTCAAGTTATCTTTCAACTTTTCGCGACACATCAATTAAGTTATCTATCGCGGCCGTAATTATTTGGGTAATTATCATGGTTCTTGGCACCAGTAATGGTGTGAATTTAACCGATGGATTAGATGGTCTAGCTACTGGCGCTGCAGTAATGGTATTCACATCATTTATCTTGATTGGTGTTTGGGAATTTGGACAAAGTTGTGCGGTCTCACCTGGAGCGAAGTGCTACGCCGTTCGAGATCCACTTGATATTGCAGTGCTTGCCGCAGCTTTAGCGGGAGCATGTGGCGGTTTTCTTTGGTGGAATGCTTCACCAGCAAAAATTTTCATGGGCGATGTTGGTTCTCTAGCTTTAGGTGGGGCTCTTGCCGGAATAGCCATCACATTAAGAACTCAGTTACTTTTGGTACTTCTTGGTTTCTTATTTGTACTGATAACCGCCTCAGTAATTATTCAAGTTTTATTCTTTAAAATTTCTGGCGGAAAACGAGTATTTAAGATGGCTCCACTTCAACACCATTTCGAATTGATGGGTTGGGGAGAGGTGACAATTGTTATTCGCTTTTGGATTATTGCAAGTCTGGGAGTGGCAGCGGGCTTAGGTTTGTTCTATGCACAGTGGGTAGCTTCTTAATGAATTTCGTGGAGGAACTTGCAGGCAAAAACTGTTTAGTTATAGGTGCAGGTGTCACAGGAATGGCTGTCCAAAGGGCACTTGTTAAATTCGGTGCAATTTCTAAAATGTTTGATGAGAATCGAGATAATTCGCAAGATGTCGTAAACAATATTTCTGACGGAATTGAACTTGCAATAGTCTCTCCAGGTTGGCATCCAGACCATAAAGTTATCGAAAAAATTCGTAGTAGCGGAGTAAAACTTATTAGTGAAATTGACTTTGCTTGGAATGTTAAGCAAGTAATTGCACCTCAGCAAAAGTGGATTGCACTGTCTGGTACAAACGGCAAAACCACAACTATCAAGATGGTTGAGTCAATTTTCAAAGCCGCTAACATCAATGGTAAAGCCTGTGGCAATGTGGGAGAAACCGTTATTGACTCTGTGTGCTCTAGCCAGCCATTTGATTACCTAGCTTTGGAGCTATCATCTTTTCAAATTGAATGGAGCAATTTAGCTAAATTTGAAGCAATAGCGCTATTAAATATATCTGAGGATCATATTGATTGGCACGGTAGTTATGAAAAATACATTAACGCTAAGCTAAAACTTGCAAAGCTTGGAGAAATAGTAATTGCAAATAAATCTGACCCAGAGCTCTTAAATCGACTAAGTAGCTCCTCTACTATTTGGTACTCACTTGGTACACCAGCCCCGGGTGAATTGGGGATTGTTGAAAATTTATTAATTGATCGTGCATTCTCAGGCTCACCTTCAAGTGCTCATGAAATCTCAGAGTTAACAGATATTTCACCTTCAGTACCCCACAATGTCTCTAATGCCTTAGCTGCATCTGCACTTGCCCTATCTATTGGCATAGATTATGAATTTATCAAGAAGGGTTTACAGAAATTTAGGCCTGATCACCACAGAATGGAATTAATTCTTGATAAGGATCAGGTTAAGTGGATAGATGATTCCAAGGCCACTAATCCACATGCTGCAATTGCTTCAATACTTTCAAACTTTAATGTCATTTGGATCGCAGGAGGTCTGGCTAAGGGTGCAAGTATGGATTTACTGGCAGAAAAATGCATTAATCGATTAAAGGCAGTTATTTTAATTGGAGAAGATCGAGAACTAATAGCAAAATCTATATTAGCTTTGAAAAAAAACATTGAGGTAAGGCGTATTGATAAAACTCATGATACAAATCAATTGATGCAAGATGTAGTCAAACAGGCTAAATCGCTGGCAAACCCAGGGGATACAGTTTTACTTGCTCCAGCGTGTGCTTCTATGGATCAATTCGCCTCATATGTTGAGCGCGGACAATTATTCCAAAAGGCCGTAAGGGAGTTGGTATAAATGTCTAGCCCTTTAGAAAGTAGCAGGTACTCGAAAATATTCTCAAGACAAGAGTTGCCATACTTTCTAATCATTTGGTGCACTGTGCTTTTGTCAGGCTTGGGTTTAACAATGGTGCTTTCAGCATCAACTGTGACTTCACTACAAGATAGTGGTAATTCATATTCAATTTTCATTAGGCAGTTTTTCTTCTTAATTCTTGGTGCTGCAGCAGCATATTGGGCATTCAAAGTACGTGGTGGAGTTTGGCTAAAAGTGGCTAAAATATCTCTTACTGTTTCAGTAATTACACTCACCCTGCCATTCATACCGGCACTAGGAAAAGACATCAAAGGAAACAGAAACTGGATAGAGTTTGCTGGATTTACCTTGCAGCCATCCGAGTTTGCAAAATTTGGCTTAATACTTTGGTCATCTTATCACTTAAGAAATCTAGATTTATTCAAGGATGGAAAGAAAAGTTTATTTTTCCTACTTCCTGGTTTTGCTGCTATTGAGTTTTTGATCATTCTACAAAAAGATCTGGGTACTGCATTACTAGTTTTTCTAATCTTTGCTGGAATTTTATTTATTGCTGGAGCGCCAATTAAACTTTTTGCTTTGTCGGCTATTCCAATAATAATTATTGGTGGTGCATTAGTGTTTAGCAGTGCTTATCGAATGGATAGATTCGCAGCTTTGCTTGACCCGTTTGATGAAAGATATTACAAGTTCTCTGGCTGGCAACCTGCTCACAGCATTATGGGACTTGCCAGTGGTGGATTGTGGGGAAGCGGATTAGGTGCAAGTAAACAAAAGTGGGCAAATTTAGCTGAAGCACATACTGATTTTATCTTCTCAGTAATTGGTGAGGAGCTTGGATTACTTGGATCTTTGTTAGTACTTGGACTTTATGCATCTCTAATTTATGCAATTATTAGAGTTGCATTAAAAACTAAAGATGATTTCTCACGATATGTTTGTGCCGCAATCGCATGTTGGTTTATTGCACAAGTAGCAGTAAATATCGGCTCTGCCACTTCACTTATTCCAGTAATTGGTGTAACGCTGCCATTCATTTCATATGGTGGCTCATCACTTCTGGCAAATTTACTAGCAGTCGGGTATGTATTAGGAGTTGCCAGGCGAACACCTGAGATAGCAGAAGGAATTAAAGCCAACAGAGTGCGAAAATTAGCTTAATGGATAAGAAGATAATTTTTGCCGGGGGTGGGACTGCGGGGCATGTGGAACCAGCCCTGGCAGTAGCAAATTGGCTAAGAAGCAAAAGACCAAATTGGAATTTAGTTTTTGTCGGTACTAAAAGTGGGCTTGAAAATCAATTAGTCCCAAAAGAAGGTTTTGAAGTCCTTCATATTCCAAAAGTTTTAATGCCGCGGCAAATTACTCCTGCAATACTACTTTGGCCATTTAAAATCTTGTTTGCTAGTTGGAAAGCTATCAAAATATGTAAAGGGGCAGATCTGGTAATTGGCTTTGGCGGTTATGCCTGCCCTCCTATTTACCTTGCGGCAGCTGTTTTGCGTAAACCGATATTTATTCATGAAGCAAATGCAGTGCCTGGTTGGGCCAATAGATTAGGGGCACCTTTTGCCGAACAAATATTTATTGCTTTTAACCGTGCTACAAACAAATTTGGCCGTTGGCGAGATGCAAAGCTGACCGGAATGCCAATAAGGACTGAAATAATTTCAAGTGGTGAGAAATCAAATGAAGAGAAGGCTAAAGATAGAAATAGACAGATTGAAAAGTGGGATCTTTCACTAGATAAACCGACAGTTTTGGTCTTTGGTGGATCACAAGGTTCGCGGCACATTAACGAAGCAATTTTGCAATCTTTGTCCGTATTTACTGAAAAAGGAGTTCAGGTGGTTCACTCTGTTGGTAAAAATAATCCTTTGCCAACAAGTACTAAGAACTACCTACCACTTTCCTATATTGATGATATGGCTACTGCTTATCAAGCCTCAGATTTAATCATTGCCAGAAGTGGTGCTTTGACCTGTGCTGAATTAGCCGCCGTTGGAAAGTTTGCAATTTTGATCCCGTTGCCAATTGGAAATGGAGAGCAAGCAGCTAATGCACTTGATTTACAGGCTGCTGGCGCTGCCGAAGTTATTGAGGATAGCAAATTTAATGCTGATTGGCTTATAAGTAATTGGGATGAGATTTGGCGCAAAGCCAAAGGGTTTAAGCCTTCAATAAAACAAGAATTCTCTGCCAGTGAGGCAATTGGAAAATCGATTTTACTTAAGTTAGAGAATTAATGATGAACTTAAATACAGTAATTTCATTGGATAAAGCAACCAATCCAAGGGTGCACTTTATTGGAATTGGTGGTGCTGGCATGAGTGGAATTGCGCGAATTATGTTGGCGAAGGGTTTTTCAGTATCTGGCTCAGATAAGAATGATTCATCAGTTCTAAAATCGCTCAAAGTGCTTGGTGCGCAAATCCACATTGGCCATAGTGCAGATAACTTGAAGGATTGTCATCTTGTGATTGTTTCTTCTGCAATTTTAGAAAATAACCCTGAATTGGTCGCCGCCAAGGAGCGGGGCATACAAGTTACTGCTCGTGCCCAGGCACTTGCCTGGCTGATGTCAGGTTTAACCTCTATAGCTGTAGCCGGTACACACGGTAAAACTACAACTACGGCAATGCTTACAGTTGCATTGCAATCGGCCGGACTTGATCCGTCATTTGCAATTGGTGGAACTATTAATACTGCAGGAACCAATGCACATAATGGCAGCGGATCAGTTTTCATTGCTGAAGCTGATGAATCAGATGGATCATTTGTGGCATATAAACCAAGTGGTGCAATTATCACAAATGTAGAATTAGATCACGTAGATCATTTTGCTGACGAGGAAGCGGTTTTTAAAGTATTTGAACAATTTATTAATTCAATAAAATTAGATGGATTTTTGGTTGCGTGTGGTGATGATTTAGGAGTGCAGAAGTTACTCGCTAGAGTCAAACGCAGTGATTTAAAGGTATTTTTATATGGCGAAGGCAGCAATAATGATTATAAAATTGAGCGTATCCATCTAGCGCCAACATCTTCGACTGCTACGGTTTCAAAAATTGGAAGAAAAGTAGGCGAACTAACTCTTGCAGTAGCAGGAAAGCACAATCTTCTAAATGCCTTAGCGGCTTTTGCTGCTGGAAATGCTTTAGCGGTATCGGAAGAGAAGCTATTGGTAGGGCTCACGAGTTTTACTGGGACCAGAAGAAGGTTTGAATTAAAGGGCGAAGTGGCTGGTATTAAAGTAATTGATGATTATGGGCATCATCCAACTGAGATTACGGTTACATTAACTGCAGCAAAAAATTTAGCCCAAGGTGGCAGAGTCCTAGTTGTCTTCCAACCACATCGATACTCAAGAACAGCAGCTTTTGCTGCAGCTTTTAGTTCAGCCTTAAATGCAGCAGACTTTACCTATTTACTTGAGGTGTACGCCGCTAGCGAATCTCCAATCCCTGGGGTTTCTTCACTTACTATCTCAAAAGGTATGGATGCAAATAAAGTAAGTTTTGAGCCGTCAATGTTGAAAGTTGTTGAAGAGATTTCAAAGCAAGCTAAAAGTGGTGATGTGATACTTACCTTGGGAGCAGGAGATGTAAGTTCACTGGGTGAACCAATTTTACAAGCAATTGCTGATAGATAAATAAATGAGTAGGTTCAAAGGTTTTAGAGTAAAGCGGTTAATGATTTATGTATTTACGTTGATTTTGATCTCCGGCTCAGCTTATATACTCGGCTGGTCCTCAGTATTAACTGTGCAGGCTGTATCCATAACAGGTACGAGTTCTCAAGCAGAAATTCTTCGTAAATTGGAGGCTGATTTGCTTGAGTTTGGGGTTGGTTCAAAACTTGCCAGAATTGAAACTCGAGCAATTAAAAGATCTATAGGAAATCTAACCTGGATCGATGAAGCCAAAGTTTCGCGGGACTGGTTTGGCAGGCAGATTCAAATCAATGTAGTTGAGAAAGTTGCAGTGGCAAAGGCGATAACCAGTGACAGTGGCCTAGTAAATTTTGATTCACTGGGTCAGATGTTTGAGCCAATCTCAGCCTCTCAGCAAGCAATTCAAGAAAAGCTGCCGCTGGTAATAACTCAGGGAAGTGATAGAGCCCAGTTGGCCTCGGTCGCAACATTGCTTGCTCAAATGCCCAAAGATATGTCTGAACTAATAGCAAACCTTAAAGCGATTACGGTGGCAAATTCTGGTTTTATAGAGATGCAAACAAAAATCGGCGAAAGGTCAATTCAAATTAATTGGGGCAGTGCTCAAGATATAAATCAGAAGATTGAAGTACTTAATGCCCTTCTAAAACTGCCTGAAAATAAGCGAATTAATCGGGTGGATCTTTCCCAGCCAGAGCTACCAATTGTCAGTTAAATTCACTGATTAATTTATAAATTCAACAATTATTTTGAGTTTTTGATGTAGATAAGTTTGTAATTAAAAGTTCGTGTCGGTGTTTGATTGAGTACTACTAAGTGCCTACTTTTGCTTAATCAGAAAGCATTAACTTTAACTCTCAAGTAGAGAGTTAGGGCTAGGGAAGAGGCGAAAAGTGGCAACACCACAAAATTACTTAGCTGTAATTAAAGTCGTTGGTATTGGCGGCGGCGGAGTTAATGCTGTTAACAGAATGATTGATGTCGGATTAAAAGGTGTTGAATTTATTGCAATCAATACAGATGCACAAGCGCTTTTAATGTCTGATGCAGATGTGAAGTTAGATATTGGAAGAAAGTTAACTAGAGGTTTAGGTGCTGGAGCTGCTCCCGAAATTGGCAGACAAGCTGCACTAGATCACATTGATGAAATTGAAGAAGTATTACGTGGGGCAGATATGGTTTTTGTAACGGCAGGCGAAGGTGGCGGAACCGGAACTGGCGGTGCACCAATTGTCGCCAAAGTTGCTAAGGATTTAGGTGCATTAACTGTTGGTGTTGTAACTAAGCCATTTACATTTGAAGGAAAGCGACGTACTGCTCAAGCCGAAGAGGGAATTGAAAATTTAAGAACTGAAGTTGATACTTTAATTGTTATTCCAAACGATCGTCTGCTGGCAATATCCGATAGATCTATTAGTGCCCTTGAAGCATTTAAAACAGCAGATCAAGTTTTACTTTCTGGAGTTCAAGGTATTACAGATTTAATTACGACTCCTGGTTTAATCAATTTAGATTTTGCCGATGTAAAAAGCGTTATGGCAGGAGCCGGATCGGCATTAATGGGAATTGGTTCAGCAAGAGGAGAAGCTAGATCAATTCGAGCTGCAGAGTTAGCAATCTCAAGTCCTTTGCTTGAGGCATCTATAGATGGTGCACATGGCGTATTGCTTTCAATCGCTGGTGGATCAGATTTAGGACTTTTTGAAATATCCGAAGCTGCAGAGCTAGTGGCGAAATCTGCCCACCCAGATGCAAACATAATTTATGGAACCGTAATTGATGATGCGCTAGGAGATGAGGTTCGGGTAACTGTTATTGCCGCCGGCTTTGATGGTGGTCAGCCTAAGCGTGTAGCGATGCCGGTAATTGATACTGCGACAATTAGTGGCGAGGCTGATCCAATTGCTACAAATGATCCATTAGCGGTCGCCTTGGATTTAGGAATTGAAAACTCAGATCGTCCCCGCAAAAGAATAACCTTTGAAGATTTAGTAGCAGAAGATGAAATCGATATTCCTGATTTCATGCGTTAGAAGCCAGAATGGCTCGGCTGCTTTTTACAGCTAGAGAATTTGGTTCTCTATCAGACCCAATAAATCAGAAGTTAAGCCATCAGCTTGAAGTTTTAGTCGGCAAACCTTTGCAGTTCATGCATCAGACTCATAGCAACAACCTACATTTAGTAAATAAGGTTGAAGCAATTAAGGAAGATACAGATTCGTTAATCACGGATAATAAAGACTTAGCATTAGTAGTAAGAGTTGCTGATTGTATTCCGCTATTACTTTACTCAACAAATTTAGTTGCCGCTGTCCATGTTGGACGAAAGGGATTAGTTAATGAGGTCGCGGTGAAGACAGTAGAGAAAATGCAAAGTTTGGGTGCAGAAAAAGTTAGTGGTGTAGTAGGTCCCCACATTTGTGGTGATTGCTATGAGGTGGGCACTGAAATGGCAGATCAAATTATGAAATCTCACCCAGCAACGGCAGGAAAAAAAGCTCATTTAAATCTTTTTGCCGGCCTTAAAGAGCAGCTACCAAATGTAGATTTAGAAAATGTTGGAATTTGTACTATGGAGAAAAGTCAGTACTTTTCCTATCGTAAGGCTGATGAATCTGGGCGACAGGTTGGTGTGATCAGTCTGTGAACCGGCAAGATGAGATAAAAAGTAATCTAAAAATAGTACAAGATCGTATTTCTATTGCATGTAAGAGTGCTGGCAGAGGTTTAGAAGAAATTAAGCTGATCGCAGTCACTAAAACATTTGCAGTTGAAGATCTAAAAATTCTTTACTCGCTAGGTATTCGCGACTTTGGTGAGAATCGGGACCAAGAGGCGAGTAAGAAATCTGTAGAAATGCCAAAAGATATTAATTGGCATTTTCAAGGGCAGATTCAGAGCAATAAATTAAAATCAATTTGCAGTTGGGCTAATTTTATACATTCAGTTGATCAGATAAAGCATGCACAATTGATCTCTGATTTAAGTACTGATTCAGCTAAATCTATTTTCATCCAAGTTTCACTTGATGATCCACCTGAATCTAGAGGAGGAGTGGATCCAGATAAATTAGAGGAGCTAGCATCTAAAGTTTCACACCTACCAGGAGTAGTGATCCAGGGCCTTATGGCAGTGGCACCAATCGATAATCCTGGAACTCAAGCTTTTATAAATCTTCAGCGGATTCACAATCTTTTTAAGAGCAAATTTCCTCAGGCAAAATACCTCTCTGCTGGCATGAGTGGGGACTATGAAATGGCAATTTTGCATGGTGCGACACATCTGCGGATTGGCAG
>CAIUBS010000067.1 GCA_903897475.1 uncultured Actinomycetes bacterium
GGAGATTGGAAGTTAGTTGCAACAGTTCCAGCCACTCAATTTAATCAACAGATTACCAAGAACGACACTGCTGGTTGGGTTCAAGTTAAGGTCTCAACAGTTTATGCAGATGGTGAAGTAGTAGCCGGAAAGATCCACGGCCTACCAGGTAGCTGGTCATAGATTAGAAATTAGATAACCCTCCAAGAAATTGGAGGGTTATTTTTTTAGTTAGTACTTTGTTTTTCTAAAACACCTAAAACTAAGTCAACATACACATCAGAACCTAACGGACTTAGATGAATTCCATCTGGGGCAAACAACTCAGGTCTATCTGTTGAGATTCGATCCCAATCAATTAGTTTTACATTTGGATATAGCGCTGCAATCTTTGAAATTATTAAATTGTTTTTATCCCGCCAAGCTCTTGGTACTGCAGTATTAACTACAATAATTTGGGGTTGATTTTTAACAACTTCAAATATATCGATTACAGTCTGCTCCGATAGAGCATTGTTATTACCTAGGTTGAAAATGACGGGTGAGGAAGGAACAGAGCTTTGATCCACCTTCATTACTGCAAGTAACTCAGGTGCTTGCCGCCCAACGCGGGCATTAACTAGTGAAATATGCTCTTTACTTTCCAACTTACTTCGAATTCCTAAAATTACGCTGTCACCAGTGACCCAAAGTCCAGTAGTACTGCCTAGATCTTGGACGCCTTGATCTTGATCTGAAATATCATTATTTAAATCAGCAATTGCTTGATTACTTTTGTTTATTGCCTGCACCGATATTGAAGAGGTGACAGCTAAAACCAAAATAATTGAAAGCAGAACTGAAATTTGCTGACGTAGCCTTACCTTTGCAGATCGATACTTAATTCCCCGAAACCAATTTTGAACCACTCCTTGTCTAAATGGGATTTCAACCCAGCGAAGTGAGATGTCAGCTAGAGCTAGAACTAGTAGAACTCGAGCTAAATACAAAGCCCAAGTCTCTCCAGTTAAATCAACCGAGGGCCGAGTTACTTGAAAAATTACCCAGTGCCAAATATAGATTCCATAACTTCTTTGTCCTACCCAGCGAAATGGTGCAGTACTTATGATGGGTGAAAATCTTGAGGCTGGATGTACTAATGAAATTATGACAAAGCAGCCAAAAATTCCAGCCAAAGGAAAAGCAATTTGATACAGGCTAGGATTTTTTTCGTTGATAAACAAAAATGTTGCAATTAAACCAAGCAGTCCAGCAACACCAATGCCATCAATAACATCTTGAGCTCGCTTAGTTATATCTGCACTTAGATTTTGTGGAATCCAAGAAACTGCCAAAGCTGATCCTAAAAACAGGCCAATAGAGTGAGTATCGGTACCAAAGTAGATATGGCTAATCTGCTGCGCATTAGCTTGATCTAATCTTAGTGAAACAAAAAATAACGTTATGCCAGATACCATGGCAATTATGAGAGCAATTCGAGCAATATTTCGCTTACCAAAATATTTCAAAACTGTGAGCAAAATAATCGGCCAAATTAGATAGTACTGAAGCTCAACAGCTAGCGACCAGGTATGTTGAAGTAAAGGCGGCCTTCCAATACTTTCAAAGTAATCTTGTTGACGGGCTACTAATGCCCAATTCATACTCCCAGTTAAGGCGTAGGGCAAATCAGATAAAAATCTTTTTATAGCTTCAGGTGCCCAAACTCCGATAAAAATGATTGTGCAAATAACCATAAAAATAAAGCCGGGATAAATTCGTCGAATTCTTGCTGCATAAAAAGCACGAAGATCAAGCGCACTTGATTGATTAATTGAATCCAAAATTAATCTTGTAATAACATAACCCGAAATCACAAAAAATAAATCAACACCTAAAAAACCACCAGGTATCCAGGAGAGACCTAAGTGGTAGAGAACTACGGCTGTTACTGCAATTGCACGTAAGCCATCAATGGATGAAATATGGCGAACGCCAATTTTACCGGTGCTATTTTTTGTGCTCATAAAACTACCTGAAAAGTGAAGTGTATAACTTCTACTTACTCTTACTTCTTTTTCTTTTTAGTATTTTTATTATTAGCAGCTTTTTGTTTTCTAGCTGCAGCAGCTGCGGCTTTCTTACCTGCACCTGCCACATATGTTTTACCAACTGGATTATTTTGAGCATCTAAATTTGCATTTATATCCATTTGAAGTTGTGACAAGCGATCAAAGGCGTGTTTTAATTTCTGACGCGACTCTTGAATTGCATGCTCAGCAGCGTTCAAGGAAGCATTTTGGGCTCTATGTAATCTCTCAGCCTCAGAAATAGCAGATGATAGCCAGGAGCGATAGTCAACAATATTTCTCGAGGCACTCTCAATTAGTTTTTGAGCATCTCTTTTCGCAGCAGATGTAATTTGTGAGGCATCTCTAGCTGATTTATTTAGAATCTCATCTGCTTGACTTTCTGCAGTTAAAATTAAATCGGCAGCATCATTTTCTGCAGCAGAAATGTACTTACGTCCGCGGGATTCAGCGGAAGAGAGAATGCTTTTTGCTTTAGCCTCGGCACTTTCTAATTTTTCTTTTGCATTTCTATTAGTTTCGTTAACTAAACGAGAAACCGCTGCGTTAGCTTTTGCTTCCCGTTGTTGAGCTGACTTGATCATGCTCATTGCGGTCTCGGTAGCTAATATTTCAAACTCTTCACGACTTAAGCCAGTGATATCTCTACGAGAGCGAAGGTCTGCTAATTGGCTCTCAAGCTCACGAATTCGCTCTAAAGCATTTTGTGATGGTGCAGGTTTGCTTGAATCCTCACCTTTAAATCCAACCCATGATAAAAAATTTTTCTCTGCCATGTATCTAGCCTTCCCTACAAAGATATTAAAAACAACTGGTGCGGGAGGTGGGACTTGAACCCACACGCCGAAGCACAGGTTCCTAAGACCTGCGTGTCTGCCATTTCACCACTCCCGCATTGCCAAGTAAGTGAGGGGCAAAGATTACGGCTTAAATGGCGGCATCACCAAAACTCAGCGACCTTTAGCAAGCTCAAGCGGGTAACCTTGCTCAAATGAGTTCAGATTCAGTGCAAAGTAAGGTTGCTGAGGCGATCCTAAAAGCGCTGGAAATAGCCACAAATTCAAATTTGTTAGCGTGTGCGATACCTACAAAATTAACTTTAGAGCGTCCAAAAAATCGTGAGCATGGCGACTATGCAACATCAGTTGCTCTTTCATTAGCAAAGCCAGCTAATTTGCAGCCGAGGGTGATTGCGCAGGTGATTATCGATACCCTAATAAGTAATGATTTGTTAGGGCCGGCAGGAATTAACAAAGTTGAAATTGCTGGGCCAGGATTTATAAACATAACTTTAGAAACTGCAAGCCAGGCAGCTGCTGTTTTAAAAATAATCTCACTTGGGAAAAACTTTGGCACAGGCGATCTTTTAGCTGGAAAAAAAATCAATTTAGAGTTTGTGAGTGCAAATCCAACTGGCCCCCTGCATTTGGGCCATACCCGGTGGGCAGCGGTAGGAGATTCACTCGGAAGAGTCTTATCAGCTGCAGGTGCGCAGGTAACACGGGAGTTTTATGTAAATGATCGTGGCAATCAGATGGATTTATTTGGTGCATCAATTCGAGCTGCTGCCCTTAATCAACCACGGCCAGATGATGGCTATCACGGGGCTTATATTGAAGAATTAGCCAAAGAGATTGTAAAGAGTAATCCAGCTTTTACC
>CAIUBS010000068.1 GCA_903897475.1 uncultured Actinomycetes bacterium
GTTCTGTTTGTAGGAACTAAAAAGCAGGCGCATGAGCCAATTAAGCAGCAATCTGCCAGAGTTGGAATGCCATATGTAACAGAGCGTTGGTTAGGTGGAATGCTTACTAACTTTCCAACCGTTTACAAACGTGTACTTAGATTAAAAGAGCTTGAGGCGCTAGAGAGTGCAAATGACCAACTTCTAACCAAAAAAGAGTTACTAGTTCTTCGTCGTGAGCGCGAGAAATTAAATAAAAACCTTGATGGTATTCGTAATATGACCAAGCTACCTGCAGCAATTTGGGTAGTAGATACTAAGAAAGAGCACTTGGCCGTTGCTGAGGCTAAAAAACTTGGTATTCCAGTTATTGCAATCTTGGATACTAATTGTGATCCAGATGAGGTTGATTTTAAGATTCCTGGAAATGATGATGCGATTCGCTCAATTGCGCTTTTGACTCGGGTAATGACCGATGCAATTGTGGCAGGTCTTCAAATTCGATCAGCTAACGCAGCCAAGATTGCCGATAAGGCTGCCGCAGAGGCTGCAGCTGCTGCCGAAAAGACAGCAGAGCAACCACTTGCTGATTGGGAAAAAGATTTAATTAAAGAGCCAACTGAAACTGCAGGTGCATAAGTTGTCATACACAGCAGAGGATGTTAAAAAATTAAGGGAGCAAACTGCTGCCGGAATGCTTGATTGCAAAAAAGCACTCGATGAGGCAAATGGTGATTACCAAAAAGCGGTAGAGATCATTCGCGTTAAAGGGTTAAAGGGTGTTACCAAACGCGAGGGTAGAGCTACTTCAAATGGTTTAGTAACTGCAAAGGCTGAGGGCGATCTTGGCGTAATGCTTGAACTAAATTGTGAAACAGATTTCGTAGCCAAGGGTGAGAAGTTTCAGGCACTAGCTGATGAACTTCTAAATCATCTTGCCTCTTCAAAAATCGGTGAGCTAGATAAGTTTTTATCTTCAAAGTTAGCCTCAGGTAAGAGTGTGCAAGAGGTAGTTGATGAAGGTAATGCGATGTTGGGGGAGAAGATTGAGATTAAAAGAATCTCAGTACTAACTGGCTCTCCAGTATCTCTCTACTTACACAAAACCTCACCAGATCTGCCACCACAAGTTGGTGTGCTAGTGCAGTTAAAAAATGCAGCTGAAGCAGTTGGTAAAGATATTGCCCAACACATTGCAGCGTTTGCGCCACAATTTGTAAGTCGCGATCAGGTTCCAGCAGATGAGATTGCTAAGGAGCGCAGACTTGCAGAGGAGACAGCTCGTACCGAAGGTAAGCCAGAGGCCTCAATTGCAAAGATTGTTGAAGGTCGGGTAACTGGATTTGTTAAAGAGGTATCACTTCTTGAGCAAGCATTTGCAAAGGATGCAAAGAAAACTGTTCAACAAATCCTAGATGAGGCAAAGACAGCCGTGTCTGCCTTTAATAGATTCCGTGTAGGTCAGTAAACTTCACTTATAAATAATTAAATTAAGGAGCGCTCATGCCACGTAAAAGCTACAAACGAGTGCTCCTTAAATTATCTGGTGAGGTTTTTGGTGGCGAAAAGGGCATCGGTGTTGATCCTGATGTTGTTCATGATGTTGCCAATCAAATAGCTGATGTAGTCAGATCAAAAGTTCAAGTAGCCATAGTAATTGGTGGTGGAAATTACTTTAGAGGTGTAGAGCTTCAACAGCGCGGTATGGATCGAGCCCGAGCAGATTACATTGGAATGCTAGGCACAGTAATGAATTGTTTAGCGCTGCAAGATTTTTTGGAAAAAGAAGGAATTGAAACTCGAGTTCAAACAGCTATAACAATGGGGCAAGTTGCCGAGCCATATGTACCACGTAGAGCAATTCGACATCTTGAAAAAGGTCGAGTTGTAATTTTTGGAGCTGGTGCTGGTATGCCATTTTTTACCACCGATACTGTTGCTGCCCAGCGCGCACTAGAAATTGGTGTAGATGCACTATTGCTAGCAAAAAGTGGTGTTGATGGTGTTTACGATGCTGATCCGCGCAAAGATAAAAACGCTAAGAAGTTTGACTTTGTTTCCTATGATGAAGTTTTAAGTAAGTCTTTGGCAGTTGCCGATGCCGCAGCATTCTCATTGTGTCGAGAAAATAAATTGCCGATTGTTGTTTTTGACTTAAAAAATAAAGGCAATATCAAGCGAGCAGTAACGGGTGAAAATATAGGCACGCTGGTTAATTAAGCCTAATTTTATGAGCCGAAGATGTCCTAGTAGAGTTGTATTAATTAAAAGGAGATGCATATGTCAGATTTGAACTCATTCTTATCAGAGTGCAATAGCAAAATGAACAAGGCAATTGATGTTGCCAAGGAGGATTTTGCGACCATACGCACCGGCCGAGCTCATCCATCTATGTTTGCAAAACTAATGGTTGATTATTATGGAACTGGCACACCTTTAGCTCAACTAGCAACCGTTCAAGTACCAGAGGCAAGACTTGCGCTAATCACTCCATATGACAAGGGTGCAATGGCTGCAATTGAAAAAGCGATTCGAGATTCAGATCTTGGCGTAAATCCTGGTTCAGATGGCACAGTAATTAGAGTTAACTTTCCGCAGTTAACCGAAGAGCGTCGTAAAGAGTTTATTAAAGTTGCAAAAGCTAAGGCCGAAGATTCAAGGGTGGCCATTCGTGCTATCCGCAGAGCTGCTAAAGAGTCAATGGAGAAGTTAGAAAAAGATGGCAAAGTTGGTAAAGATGATTTGGCCAGGGCCGAAAAAGAGTTAGAAAAAGTTACTGGTGAGCATGTGGGAAAAATTGATGAGTTACTAAAGCATAAAGAAGTAGAGTTGCTAGAGGTCTAATGATGGCTGATCTGCACGCGATAAATGATGCGATAAATAAGCGAGCAGGTCGTAAGTTACTTCCTTCAATATTAGTTTCATTTTTATTACTTGGGCTTATCTTTGGCACAATTGCCATAGCCCCGTTGCTATTTTTTGCATTTATTTGGGTAGTAATAATGATCGGGATTAGAGAAATTGCAAGCGCCTATCGAAAAGGCGGAATCGAACTGCCTGATTATGTATTGATGATCGCAGCAACAGTGCTATTAGTGGCAACTTGGAATGGAAACACCCAAGGATTAGCAGTTTCTGCTGGATTAACTATTCCAATCCTAATGTTTGCTCTGTTATTGATTTCCCAGAAAGATTTTATAAAAAGATCAACTTCGGCAGTTTTTATTACTTTTTATTTAGCCGTATTGGGTGGTTTTATTTTGTTACTGGCTAATGATGCCGATGGGGCGCTTCGAATCTTTACCTTAGTTGCATTAATTGCATGTAATGACACCTTTGCATACTTTGCGGGAGTCCTACTTGGAAAACATAAATTGGCTCCAAATATCAGCCCAAAAAAGAGTTGGGAAGGCTTAATTGGCGGGGCAGTGGCAGCGATCATTGGTGGCGCTGTGATATTTCACTTCTTATTTGAAACTAATTGGATAATTGGCGCAGCAATTGGATTAATGACGGTAATTACTGCAACCTGCGGTGATTTGATCGAATCTGCGATAAAGCGTGATCTAGCTATAAAAGATATGTCTAATTTGTTACCTGGCCATGGTGGAATTATGGATCGATTAGATTCAGCTCTATTTACTGCACCCGCAGTTTGGTTTGCTTTTGAGCTTATTGCCCGGTACCTATAGATGGCTGATCTAGTATTTGAAGCACCTGCGGTTAAGAGAAAATCTCCACTTCACTTAGCAGACTTAACTATCGAAGAGCGAAAAGCTCGCGCTGAGGAGTTTGGTGTTCCAGCCTTTCGGGCTAATCAATTAGCGGTGCACTTTTTTACTCACCACAATGATGATGTCCAAAGCTTTACCGATATCCCAAAAGAATTAAGGGAAAAACTAGGTGAGGCTTTTTTACCAAAATTATTAACCCTAGTTAGATCTGTTACCTGTGATGGCGGAAAAACTAGAAAAGATCTATGGCGATTGCATGACGGCGTTCTAGTTGAATCAGTTTTGATGCGATATACCGATCGCACAACTGTTTGTATTTCTTCGCAAGCAGGTTGTGGTATGCAATGTCCATTTTGCGCAACAGGTCAAGCAGGATTGACTAGAAATTTAACAGCAGCAGAGATCACCGCCCAAGTTGTTATGGCAGCTAGGGTATGTGATTTAGGTGAGATGCCAGGTGGGCCAACTCGATTATCAAATGTAGTCTTTATGGGTATGGGTGAGCCGATGGCAAATTACAAAGCAGTTATGCAGAGCATTAGAAATATAACCAATCCACAGCCAAATGGATTAGGAATTGGTGCAAGATCAGTAACCCTTTCAACTGTTGGTTTAGTTAGTGGAATTGAGAAATTAATAGATGAAGACATCCCTGTTACTTTAGCGATTTCACTTCATACCCCAGATGATGAATTACGAGACACGTTGGTACCAATCAACTCCCGCTGGAAAGTTAAAGAAGTGCTAGCTGCTGCTGATAAGTATGAGCGAAAAACTGGGCGTAGATATTCAATTGAGTATGCATTGATTAGAGATATAAATGATCAAGCTTGGCGGGCAGATCTTCTTGGCAGACTGCTTAAAAATAAGAATGCACATGTAAATTTAATTCCACTTAATCCAACCCCAGGATCAAAATGGACAGCATCTCGACCAGAAGATGAGCGCACTTTTGTTGAGTTATTAGAAAGCTACGGCGTTCCGGTAACAGTACGAGATACCAGAGGGCGGGAAATTGATGGAGCTTGCGGCCAACTCGCAGCTAGTGAGGCAACAAAGTAACTGAAGTTGTCTTTGCGTTAGCGCTGATTTGAATGTGAGCAATTACGCAACATAAATGTTGCGTAATTCCCTAATACCCGATAGCCTGCTTTCTATGAGGAAGCTGCGCAATCTTGGATTAGTTTCAGCCTTACTGCTCACCCTAGTTACAGCATGTTCAAGCTCAGATACCCAGGTGAGTGAGTTAACGATTTACTCTGGAAGGGCTGAGGAGTTTATTGCGCCATTTTTTGAAATTTGGCAACAACAATCTGGCATCAAACTTAATGTTAGGTATGGAGATTCTGCAGAGCTAGCAGCGCAAATACTTGAAGAGGGAAAGAACTCTCCAGCAGATATTTTCTTATCCCAAGATGCTGGCTCTCTTGGTGCAATTTCAAATGAACAACTCTTTACACCAATACCAACAGGAGTTGCAGAGCTAATCCCAGACCGTTACTCCCAAGCTAACCGGGATTGGATTGGGGTAACTGCGCGAGTCAGAGTTTTTGCCTATGCACCAGATCGAATTAGCCTAACTCCTAAAACCATTACAGATTTAACAAAGCCAATCTATAAAAATCAATTAGCTATTGTACCAACTAATGCCTCTTTCCAAGCGTTCTTGACTGCAGTCATTGAAAATAAGGGTCGTGCATTTGCCAAGCAGTGGCTATTGGATTTAAAGAAAAATGGTGTGAAAACATATGCAAAAAATTCAGCAATAGTAGAAGCCATAGACAAAGGCGAAGTTTCAATTGGCTTAGTTAATCATTATTACGTTTGGGAGGTATCTGAATCTCTAGGCAGGCAAATCAATGCAGTTAACGGCTATTTTGAGGCAAACGATCTAGGTAATTTGATAAACGTATCGGGAGTTGGAATCTTAGCTTCAAGTAATAAACGGCAAGCAGCGATAGATTTAATTAACTTTCTTACCTCAGAGCCAATTCAAAATAAGTTTGTTTCAGATACCCATGAGTACTCATTGATTCAAAGTATTAACCCTCCACAAGATTTGCCTTCTCTTGCCCAAGTTGGTGCCCTAAGCATCGATTTGGAGGTACTTAAGAACATTAAAAGTACCCAAGATCTATTAATTGAAGTTGGGCTTTTATAAAGATGCAATCTTTAAAATCACCAAGTAATACCAGTTTATTAAATCTTTACCGGGTTAAGAATCAGACCAACAAGTCACTCCTTGGTATTTTGGTGCTGTTAGTTGTCGGGCTAGTCTTGATTCCAATATTTTACTTAGTTACAAGAGCAAGCCAAAAATCTTTCACCCAGATACAAGAGTTATTATTTAGACAAAAAACCTTTGAGGTTGTGGCAACAACTTCATTACTTGTCTTATTAGTGGTACTACTTACCGCCTTTTTCGGTGTCTTAATTGCAGCCGGGCTTCACTTTGTAAACTTGCCATACTTTGACGCACTAATAATTGTTGCAGTTTTACCTTTAGCTATTCCTTCCTATGTTTTTACCTATACCTGGATCGCGTTGGTACCAGAATTTTCTGGATTTCTGCCAGCGGTATTTATTCTGTTCTTAACAACCTTGCCATATGTAATTCTGGCAACTCTTGCCGGACTTCGCAGAGTTGATGGCTCCCAAATTGAAGTAGCAAGATCATTTGGCTTGAATCATCTACAGATATTTTTTAAGGTCATACTGCCTCAAATTCGAGGTCATATCTCTGGCGGAGTTTTACTAGTTGGGCTGTACACCATGAGTGATTTTGGTGCTGTATCACTTCTAAATGTTGATACTTTAACTGTGACAATACAAAATATGTATCGAGCCTCGTATGACCGTAACGCTGCAGCAGTAATGAGTCTGGTGCTAGTTGCACTATCTGCATTATTTGTCGTGGGAGATGAGCGATTTAAATCTAAAACACTGCGAAATAAAAGCATCAAAACTACCTCAGTTAAGACTTATTCAATTAATAAACCCTCTTATCAAGTCACTGTATTTAGTACCATATTTGTATACGGAGTATTTGCAGTTTTAGTTCCAGTTTATGTTTTGCTAAGCAGATTCATTACAAATCCTGTTGCAGTTGACTGGAGTTCATTACTAAGCGCATCTATTTCAACATTTTCAGTTGCTTTATTAGGAGCAGTAATTGCTCTTATTCTGTCGGCACCAATAGGTACATTACTCTCCGAAAAACCCACATATTTTTCAAGATTTACAAATAGAGCAATCTTGATTGGGCACGCACTTCCTGGAGTAGTAATTGGACTTGCGCTGGTATCTTTTGGATCAAAGATTAGTTTTATTTATCAAACTACTTTCTTGTTGGCTTTTGCATACGCATTACTATTTCTTGCAAAATCAGTTGCAAGTATGACGGCATCACTTGCAAGGGTGCCAGAGGGTGCTAAAGAGGTTGCTGCCACTTTGGGTATGAATAAGTGGGCAGTATTAAAAAATGTTGTAACTCCGATTGCAGCTCCTGGTATAGCACTTGGTACAACTTTAGTTTTCCTTACCGCAATGAAAGAACTTCCAGCGACATTAATGTTGCGTCCAACAGGATTTGAAACACTTGCTACGCAGATTTGGTCATCTGCTGCGATTAGTCGATTTAACGAAGCTGCCCCATATGCATTAATATTGTTAATTATTGCAGCTATTCCAACCTTTATTCTTAGCAGACCTGATAAGGCTGATAAGCCACTTAGTACTCAGGAAATTGGAAAGTAAAATGACATCACTTGAAATTAAAAATCTTGATGTCGCCTTTGGTGATAAGAAAATTCTAGATAACCTATCATTTAGCTTAAATTCAGGAGAGATTGCAGCATTACTAGGACCATCTGGCTGTGGTAAAACCACACTATTAAGAAGTATTGCGGGCTTGATTTCACCTGATGCTGGAACTATTCGCTTCGGAAAGCAGTTGGTAAGTCTTTCATCGTTATCACTTCCTGCTCACAAAAGAAAAATAGGTTATGTGCCTCAAGAGGGCGCATTATTTCCACACCTAAACATTGCAGAAAATATTGCCTTTGGAATTGATCGAACAGCTTTTACAAAGGAGCAAATTAAACAGATTGTTAAAGAAATGTTGTCTTTGATTGATTTAGTGGGCCTAGATAATCGAATGCCAAATGAATTATCTGGCGGTCAGCAAACTCGAGTAGCACTTGCAAGAGCACTGGCGGTAAAGCCTGCCATGATTTTGTTAGATGAGCCTTTTTCTGCCTTAGATGCTCACCTTCGAACTGAATTACGATCTGATGTTATTAATCTTTTGCGCTCACAAAAGACCACAGCAATCTTGGTAACCCACGACAGAGAGGAAGCATTGGTTAGCTCTGATGTTGTTGCCTTAATGCGTGATGGAAAAATCATGCAGCAAGGTTCACCTGAGCAGGTCTATTCATTTCCAACCTCTGCAACTACCGCTATGAGCACTGGCGATACATTAGTTTTGCAGGCCAAACGACTTTCAAATGGCGATACTTCTTACTTGTTTAATTCTGACTTATCTGGCTCTAATGTAATAGAAAGTGGTGAAATTATTATTCGGCCAGAGGAAATAAAGATTTCTAGAGATTTAAGTTTAGGTAAAGTA
>CAIUBS010000069.1 GCA_903897475.1 uncultured Actinomycetes bacterium
GGTGTGGGTGCCATACTGCCAACGAGTGGAACATTAAATTTCCTAGCCTGCTCCATTAAGAGTTTAGGGTTTTTCCGACCTGCACTCATTGCAATAACCCGAAATTTATCTGGATTAGCGGCAACAATTTCTAAAGCTTGAACGCCAATTGATCCCGTCGAGCCTAAAATCACTATCTCCCGCATGTGCCTATCTTAACTGTGCCTCATCCATCAAACTTCAGATAGAATTCCCGCATGTATTCCGAGGCAAAAGCAACAATTGAGCAAAAGCGCAATCTAGTTACTGCTATTCCGGGACCAAAATCAACAGAGTTAATTAAACGAAGAGCAGAAGCAGTTTCAGCTTCACTGGGCACTGCATTTCCAGTTTTTATTGAGCGTGCTGAGGGTGCAATTATTCTTGATGTAGATGGCAACTCAATTTTAGATTTAGGTGCAGGTATTGCAGTATTAAATGTTGGCCACGCAGCACCTAAGGTTATTGAAAATGTTAAGACTCAAATTGATGCATTTGCTCATACATGTTTTATGGTGGTTCCCTATACCGGATATGTTGAAGTGTGCGAGGCACTAAATCGTTTAACCCCAGGTACTCATAAAAAGAAATCAGCTCTTTTTAACTCCGGTGCTGAAGCAATTGAGAATGCCGTAAAAATTGCTCGTAAATTCACTAAGCGATCTGCAGTCGTAGTTTTTGAACATGGCTATCACGGCCGCACAAATTTAACAATGGCGATGACAGCTAAGAACATGCCATATAAAGATGGATTTGGCCCCTTTGCTCCGGAGGTTTATCGCATGCCTATGGCTTATCCATACCGCTGTGATGCTTGCACTAAACCATGTGAGAGTGCTGCACTTTCAATGGTGCTTCACAAAATTGAAAAAGAAATTGGCGCCAGCAATGTTGCATGTATCGTAATTGAACCAATTCTTGGTGAGGGTGGATTCATCGTGCCATGCAAAGGCTTTCTTCCTGGCCTGGCTAAATTCTGTAAAGAAAATGGCATAGTTTTTATTGCAGATGAAGTCCAAACTGGATTTGCCAGAACTGGTCATATGTTCGCATGTGAGGATGAAGCAGTAGTTCCAGATTTGATTGTTACTGCAAAGGGAATTGCAGCAGGCCTTCCACTTGCCGCCGTAACCGGTCGAGCAGATATTATGGATTCAATTCACCTTTCTGGGCTGGGTGGTACTTATGGTGGAAATCCAATTGCTTGTGCTGCTGCCCTAGGTGCTATCGAAATTATTGAAAAAGAAAAGCTTGCAGAGCGCGCAAATAAAATTGGCAAGCTTATGAGTGATGCTCTAAATCAAATGGCTAAGAAGTATTCAATCATTGGTGATGTGCGAGGCCGTGGTGCGATGCAAGCAATCGAGTTAATCAAGCCTGGAAGTAAGGAACCAAATGCCGAGGCACAGGCAGCCATTATTAAATATTGTATTAGTAAGGGTGTATTAATTCTTTCAGCAGGAACCTATGCAAATGTAATTCGATTACTTCCCCCACTAATAATTGATGAAGCCCTTCTTCAAGATGGCCTAGCAGTTCTTGATGAGGCAATTGCCAGCGTTACAAATTAATCGCGATTTAAAATATTTCTAGTAGCTTCATACTTTCCACCAGATTTCTTTAATGAAATAGCACTTAGGGCTTCAAGCACAACTCTGTTAGCCAAAATTGCTGTGATATCACTTGAATCATAGGCCGGTGCTACTTCAACTACATCAATTCCAACAATTGGTAGTTCTAGACAAATTCTTCTAACAGCTTCTAGTAACTCTCTACTTGTCATTCCACCTGGCTCTGGTGTACCAGTGCCGGGCGCCATTCCTGGATCTACTACATCGATATCGACAGATAAAAAAACACCATCACATTGATCAGTTAGAATTTCAAAAGATTCATCTAAAACAGATTTCATACCACGATGGGAGATCTCAGTCATTTCATATGATTTCATACCTTTACTTGCCATCCATTTAAAGGTGGCATCATCTGGCCAATAACCGCGCAGACCTAGTTGTAAAAATCTATCTCCTCTAACCGCGCCAGATTCAATCAATCTGCGCATAGGAGTTCCGTGACCAATCAAGGCGCCAAATTGATCTTCACCAGTATCTGCATGGGCATCAAAGTGAATCATTGACACTTTACCTTTACCTAAATGGTTTGCAATACCGGTTACATCTGCGGAGGCAACTGAGTGATCACCGCCTAAGACAACTGCAATCGCACCTGCCTTTGCAATTTTTTCGGTAGCAATCTCTAATACTTTTAGAGATTTGACTAAATCTCCCCCTGGCATTAACAAATCCCCGGCATCAAAAATCTTTAATTTCTGTAGTGCATCAGTGCGAAGTGCTAAATGTGGTCTTGATGCATCATGAGGTAAGTAATCACCCATTCGAATGGCTTGTGGTCCCATTTTTGCACCCGATCGATGAGAGGTCCCACTATCAATGGGCGCACCAACAATTACAACCTCTGCACCTTTGAAGCTCTCAGGCTCATCTAAATCACATCTTGGAATTCCAAGAAATGTGAAATCAGGACCATACATGTTTCCGATGTTTGTCATGACTTCTTTCGCTGACGACTTACTACTTGTCCAACAATTACAATTATCAAAGCTATAAAGAACATAGCACTACCAATTACATTTGCTTGAGCTGGAATACCACGAGCAGCCGATACATAAACAAACTTTGGAAAAGTAGAGAATGTTCCTGAGTTAAAGTTGGTAATAATAAAGTCATCAAAGGAGAGTGAAAATGCTAGTAATGCCGCTCCTGCAATTCCTGGCATAATTAAAGGTAAGGTTACATACCTAAAAGTTTCCCGCTCATTTGCATATAAATCCATGGCAGCTTGTTCAAGTCTTGGATCTAATGAAGCAATTCGAGCCTTAACTGTTACCACCACAAATGAAATACAAAACATTACATGCGCAATTACTACCGTCCAAAAACCTGGGTTTATGCGTAGATTTAAAAACATCGCAAGTAGTGAGGCACCTAAAACTACCTCAGGCGTTGCCATCGGTAGAAAGATTAATAAGTTTGTTGATTTGCGACCTTTGAACTTATATCTACCCAGTGCAAATGCGATCATGGTGCCCAAAAACGTGGCAAGCACAGTTGAGATAACTCCAACCTTTAATGAGTTAGCAACAGATTCACAAACTTGAGGTGCACCACAAGGATTTTTCCAATTATCCAAAGTAAATCCTTGCCAGACCAAATTACTCTTGCCAGCATCATTAAATGAAAATGCAAAGGTATATGCAACTGGAATGAATAAGTAGATAAAAGCTACGCCAGCATAAATACGGATTAAATTACGAGAAAACCATCTAGCAGCTCGATGGCTAAGTGTTGGCATGGGCGCTGATGTAGTGGTCATACCAACTCATCCGTTCCAGATTTGCGAATATATAGTGAAACTAAAATCAAAATTGTCGCCATTAAGGTGAATGAGAGGGCAGCTGCGGTTGGATAATCGACAACAGCAAAAAAGCGAGACTCAATAACATTTCCAATCATTTTAGTACTTGGATTTCCCAAAATTGCTGCGTTCACATAATCACCAGCGGCTGGAATAAAGGTTAGTAATGTTCCAGCAACAACTCCTGGCATGGAAAGTGGAAGAGTAACTTTTCTAAAGGTGGTAAAACCATTTGCATACAGATCGCCAGCTGCCTCCAAAGTTCTTGGATCAATCCGCTCCAAACTTGCATAAAGAGGTAGGGTCATAAATGGTAAAAAGTTATATGCCAATCCAATTACTACAGCAGTAGATGTATTATTTATTCGAAACAACTCATCAATAAAGGGCAATATCTTTATTGCCGAGACAACTGGTCCTTCATCAGCCAAAATTTGAGTCCAAGCAATAGTTCTAAGCAAAAATGAAGTAAAAAATGGTGCAATAACTAGGACTAATAAAATATTTCGGTACTTACCAGACTTAAATGCGATTGCATAAGCAAGCGGGTAAGCAATTGCTAATGCTAAAGCTGTAGCAAGTGCTGCATACATAAATGATCTTAAGTACTGATCCCTATTAATTAAGAATGCATCAACATAATTTGCAAATCTAAGCTCTTGGACATAAACACCAACTTGAGCACCATCAGGTCTGACCATGGTTGAGGTGCTAGCTAATGAGAAGATTGGAATAATGAAGAAGGTGATTAACCAGATTAAGCCTGGGGCTAGCAGTAAATAAGGCGTTAGGCTCTTTCCTTTTAAGGCACTTTTAACTTGTGAGTGCCCAGTTGCTACTCCGTGCAAAAAAGCCATTACTTACTCTTCATCATCAAGATCAGCACCAGCGTTAATATCTTGAGCGCCATCTAGAGCAAAAGTGTGCTCAGGATCCCACTCAAGTGAAACAGTATCGCCAACACGTAGATCATGTAATCCTTCATCATTTTGTTCAAAAACTACTAGATCTAAATCCCAAGGTGCTCTAACGATGTACTGCGTAGAGGTGCCAACAAATGAACGATCTGTAACTACACAATTCTTAATTGAGTTAACTCCATTATCATCTAATCTAAGTTTTTCAGGCCTTACGCCAATAAACACCGATTCATTACTGGTCGCAACTCTTGAAAGGGGAACTTCAAAGGTTAAGCCTTTGGCGGTAACCAAAGCTTTATCCCCTGATCTTGATGCAATTTTTCCTTTGATTAAATTACATTGACCTAAGAAGTTAGCCACAAATGCTGTCTTTGGTGACTCATATAAATCAGTAGCACTACCCATCTGTTCAATTTTTCCATTATTCATAACCGCAATGGTGTCGGCCATTGTCATTGCCTCTTCTTGATCATGAGTTA
>CAIUBS010000070.1 GCA_903897475.1 uncultured Actinomycetes bacterium
TGAAGTATTTGTGCATGATGTGATCGATGCAATTACCACATCACCATTTGTTACAGTAGTTGGCTTACCATTAACTTTTACATCAATCTTTGATTTACTTGTTTTATCAGTAAAGTAGGTAGGCAAGACTTTTTCATAAGAAGCTTTTGCATCAGTTAGTGATATTTTATCTTGAGGGCGCTTTGGGCCAGCAATTGATGGCACAACTGTTGATAAATCTAATTCCAATTTTTCAGAAAATCTAGGTGAGGCTTTTGGATCATGCCAGAGTCCATTAACTTTTGCATATTTCTCAACTAATTCAATCTGCTCACTCGTTCGACCGGTAAATTTTAAATACTTAATAGTTTCCTCATCAATTGGGAAAATCGCACAAGTAGATCCATACTCTGGCGACATATTTCCAATTGTTGCTCTGTTTGCCATTGGTAATGCGCTAACTCCTGGTCCATAGAACTCCACAAACTTTCCTACTACGCCATGCTTGCGCAACATTTGAGTAATTGTTAATACTAAATCAGTTGCAGTAGTCCCGATAGAAAGCTGTCCATTTAATTTAAACCCAACAACTTTTGGAATTAACATCGAAACAGGTTGTCCAAGTAAGGCAGCTTCTGCCTCAATACCGCCAACACCCCACCCAAGTACTCCAAGGCCATTAACCATTGTGGTGTGGGAGTCTGTTCCAACAACTGTGTCAGGGTAGGCCCTAAGTTTTCCATCAACCACTCGACTCATCACCACTCTTGCTAAGTATTCAATATTTACTTGATGCACAATTCCAGTTCCTGGTGGTACTACTTTGAATTCATCAAATGCGGTTTGTCCCCATCTAAGAAATCTGTATCGTTCTTTATTGCGTTGATATTCAATGTCAACATTCTGCTCAAATGAATCTTTTGTGCCAAACAAATCTGCAATTACTGAGTGATCAATAACTAATTCGGCAGGAGATAATGGATTCACCTTTGCTGGATCGCCACCTAAATCTGCAATGGCTTCACGCATCGTCGCAAGATCAACTATGCAAGGTACCCCTGTGAAGTCCTGCATGATTACTCGCGCTGGAGTAAATTGAATTTCAGTATCAGGCTCAGCTGAAGGATCCCACGCTGCTAGCTTTTCAATTTGCTCAGCAGTGATATTTGCGCCATCTTCAGTACGAAGTAAATTCTCAAGTAATATCTTTAAGCTAAATGGTAAATCCTGGGCTTGCTTGAAGCCTGTTATGTCGAAGATTTCGTAACTTTTACCAGCAACTTCGAGTGTGGTTTTGGTCTTAAATGAGTCTTTACTCAAAGCCCCACACCTACTTTCTGCTTGCTAACTCGCTAATCCTAGCCATTTGCCGGCGAAAATCCAGCCACGCACTCGATGTGCTGAGTCATTGGGAAAAGATCATAGGCAGATATGTGATCCAACTTATAACCAGCATCCAATAATGTTTTTGCATCTCGTGCCAGCGCGGCTGGATCACACGCAACATAAACAATTTTGCGTGGTCTTAATTTCACAATTTGTTTCACCACAATTTCACCAGCTCCAGTTCTTGGTGGATCTAATAATATTAAATCAGCTCGCTTTACTATTGGAAGTTGCTGAGCAACTAAGCCCTGTAATATTTTTACATTAGATTTACTCGTAAAAATCTTTCTAGCATCAGCAACTGCAGTTTTATCACTCTCAATCAAGGTAACAAAACCTTGATCACTAAGTTCACTTAAAATTGCCGCAGCGAATAATCCAACACCTGAGTACAGGTCACAAACATGATCAGATTTTTTGATTCCTAGTTGCGAAATAGCGGCTTTTACCAAAGTTACTGGTGCAGATCTATGGCTTTGCCAAAAGGCAGTTGGTGAAATTTTTAATGAGGAACCACCAACTTGTTCCACCAATTGGGTTGGCCCACTTATGCTTCTACCAGATCTAACAACTGATACTTCATTCGTACTAGAAACTGCCACCTCTACTCTGGCATCAGATTTCCAACTTCGCTTTGCTAGCTCACTAACATTCATTCGTTCATCTGCAATTAAGCAGTCATCTATCTCAACTACCTCATTACTGCGAGCGCCAAAAAACCCAATCTGACCAGCTGGTGAAACGGCAAAATCCATTCTAGTTCGCCAATGCAGTCCAGAGGCAGGCTCTACCGCCTGCACAGTTAAATTAAATCCGAGTAGTTCTAAATCAATTTTTCCAATTCTTAAAAACTGCTCCTTGACTATTGCTGACTTAAACTCCCGCTGCTTATCAATTTGAATATGTTGAAAATCGCATCCACCGCACTTACCTGCATACTCACATGGCGCTTTAACTCGGCTTGATGATGCTGATATAACCTCTATGACATCTGCGTGTGCAATTTTTGAATTAACCGCTGTAATTTTAATTTTAACCTTTTCACCTGTTATGCCATGGCGTACAAAAATAACCTGGTTGTTATGTCTTGCAACAAAATGACCGCCATGGGCAACTTGGCCAATTTCGACCTCAAGTACCTCTCCTACTTTTAACCGTTCTTGAGCGTTCAATTCCATAGGAGTGAGCCTATGGGTGTAAGTTGTGCTTTGTGCATGTAGTAATCATGGGATGCGGTCGAGTCGGATCTACCCTGGCAGTTGATCTGCAAAAAGCAGGTCACACCGTTGCGGTAATTGATCAAAATCGTGAAGCCTTTCGTCGATTAGGTGCTGATTTTAATGGTCGCACAATCGCTGGAGTTGGATTTGATAGAGATACTCTACTTGAGGCCGGTATTGAAAAAGCCGATGCATTTGCTGCAGTATCAAATGGTGATAACTCAAATATTTTAGCTGCTCGAGTTGCTAGAGAAAATTTTGGTGTAAAAAACGTTGTCGCCAGAATTTATGATCCAGGAAGAGCAGAGATTTATCAACGACTTGGCATACCAACAGTTGCCACCGTTTTGTGGACAACTGATCAAATTATGCGCCGACTAGCACCTGATGGTACAAAATCCGAGTGGCGTGATGCCACTGGCACAATTTCATTATTAGAAGTTCATCCACAAAAGGATTGGTATGGTCAATCTGTATTGTTAATTGAGAAAAATACCAAATCAAGAGTCGCCTTTATTACTCGCTTAGGTGAAGCATTACTGCCAGATGAGCACACAGTTTTGCAAGAAGGTGACCTAGTACATGTGCTAGCAAGCCAAGATGAGATTTCAACAATTGAAAAGATATTAGCTATTTCACCAGGTGTTTCCAAATGAGAATTGCAATTGCTGGAGCTGGAAATGTGGGCCGGGCTATTGCTCGAGAGTTACTAGAAAATGGCCACTATGTCTTATTAATTGATAAGGATCCAAAGGCATTAAAGATGGATTCAGTGCCAAATGCCGAATGGTTATTAGCAGATGCCTGTGAAATTACCGCCTTAGATGTAGCAAAGTTAGATGGCTGCCAAGTTTTAGTTGCTGCAACTGGAGATGACAAGGTAAATCTAGTTGCCTCACTGCTTGGTAAAACTGAGTATGGCGTACCAAGAGTGGTTGCTCGGGTAAATCATCCGAAAAATGAGTGGATGTTTGACTCAGCTTGGGGAGTAGATGTTGCCGTATCTACACCAAGAATTATTTCAGCTCTAGTTGAAGAGGCAGTAAGTGTTGGTGATGTTGTTCGCTTATTCTCATTTAGAAAAGGTGAAGCAAATTTAGTTGAGATTACTCTGCCAGATACTGCAGCCTGTTGCGGCAAAACAGTAGGTGAGGTTGAATTACCAGAGGATGCTTCTTTAGCTGCAATTGTTAGAGATGGACATGTGTTAACACCAAAAGATCATGATGTCTTTGCAGCTGGTGATGAGTTGTTATTTGTGGCTTCAGAAAAAGCTGAAGAGAAGTTAAAGGCCTGCTTTATTTAAGTTGCTTTTGTAGTTGGTGTTTTTCGTAATACCTGCCAAGTAGCCCAAGCAGTCAGAATAAATAAAGGATAACCCATAACCAATCTTGCAGTACCAAGTGCATTTACATTGCCACTTTTATAAAGTGGGTACTGCACAACTAATCTAGCCAAAAACATTGCCACCCAGAACCAACCAGCAGTTATATAAGCCTTCAGCCTGGCTGGATCTTTTCGCCATAAAAAGTTCTCCCCCAAAATTGGCCCTAACATAATTCCCAAAATTGGCCACTTAATCAAGTTAGTAAATGCATATAAAAGTGCGTACCCAACATTTATATATAATCCTGGTAGATAAAAATCTGCAGCATTTCCACTTCTTCTAGAAAACAAGGCGCAGATTGCAACCCCAATTAGACCTGAAAAAGCGTGTTGAATAGTTTCACGTTTAATCAACCTAAGCGCAGTTAAAATTATTGAAATCAAAACTGCCGCATAAATTGCAGTATTTAAATTATTTCCAGTTAGGTTGAAAACGATTAAAAAAACTAATGCTGGTAATCCAGAGTCGATTAACCCTCGTTTACCACCTAGAGCCGATAAGACCTTGTCCTTATCTTCACTATGACCTTGATAGCTCATGCGCCAGTAGATCCAAAACCACCAGTTGATCTATCAGATCCAGGCAGCTCACTTACCTCAGTAAATTTTGCCCGCTCAACTTGTTGAATTACCAGCTGAGCAATTCGATCTCCTTTTTTAAAAGAGATGGATTGATTTTGATCAAGATTGATTAAAATTACCTGTAATTCACCGCGATAACCAGCATCAACAGTTCCTGGTGTATTAACAATTGAAATTCCATGTTTTACCGCAAGTCCAGATCTAGGATGCACTAGTGCTACATAACCATCAGGTAGAGCAATACTTATACCTGTTGGCACCAAAATTCGCTCACCTGGCTTTATTGTAAAATCAATTCTAGTTGCCAGATCTGCTCCTGCATCTCCAGCTTTTGCATATGATGGCAGCGGAATATCAGGATCTAGCCTTTTAATTAAAACTTCTTTCATGGATTGATATCAAAATCTGGATCGACAAATGCCATTAACTCAGGATGCTTAACTAAATGATCCTTATATTGATCAGTTAAATTTTTTATAAAATGCTCCATAGGTACTGAAATAAACAAAGCCGAAGCCTTCACTGCGATCTCCCCGGTTGGTGAATCTAATCTACCCTCTGCTTGCGTATAAATTTTTCGACCCGCCTGTCCGGTAATTCTGGCATCAATATAAAGAGTTCTACCCATGGGCACAGGTAATAAGAAATCAGTCTCTAATCTTCCAGTTACAGCAGGTGTTCTAATTAACCACATTAGCTTTCCTAATGCTTCATCAAATGCCAAAGACAACAATCCCCCGTGCGCTAAGCCTGGTGCTCCTTGATGATTTTGCGTAACCGTAAATTTCCCAGTTAAATCTAAATCTGAACCTGCAATTGCAACTAGATGTAATCCACTTTGGTGAAGCTCACCACATCCAAAACAATGACCAAAGTGAGATGGGATTTGAGAGCCAGCCGCAGGTGCTTTTAAATGCCGATTTGGCATTACCGCATCATCTGGTGGAGTGGTTGTGGCAATACGACTCATTACCAAAGCGTATCCTTACTGCCATGGCTAAATCTAATCCAAAGTCAGAGTTTGCAGAGCGAATTACTTGGCCCCTATCACTTTGGGCATTTGCTGGGGCAATGGTGCTATCTATCTTCCTTACCTTCTGGGCGCCATTTAACTTTACCTTTGCAGCTATAGTCACAGTTATATTTGCTTTGGGTTTAATTTATGCCCACCAAAAAACTAGGTTAGATATTGTGGTAATTAATGGTTGGTTATATGTTGGCAACGCAAAAATTGAGGTTAAATATATAAAAAGTGCAAAAGAATTAAACCAATCCCAATTCCTTAAATTACGAGGTCCAGATGCAGATCCCGCCGCATTTAATGCATCGCGCTACTGGGTTAAAACTGGAGTTAAAGTTGAATTAAAGGATAAAGCTGATCCAACGCCCTATTGGCTAATTTCTAGTAGGAAACCAAAAGCTTTAGCAAAATGCTTATGATTAATCGCAATCTCTACAAACTGCTTTAGGACCTTCACCTTTTGCACGTTGATTAATGTGTTTAACTAAGAAACATCTAGAACAGGTAAATTCATCCTCTTGCTTAGGAACAACCTTTACCGCTAACTCTTCACCAGATAAATCAGCACCAGGTAACTCTAAGTTTTCAGCAGCCTCTGCCTCATCAATATCAACCTGTCCAGATTGCGCATCCGCTCTTCTAGCTTTTAATTCTTCAAGGGATTCTTCATGTAACTCTTCATCGGTTTTTCGGGGGGTGTCATAATCGGTTGCCATCATTCACCTCCTAATAAATTCATCAAACTTCTAACTTGGGATCTTTATCCCAACTGGGCGGATAATCCCCTATAAGTTAGGTATGTGCCTAATCAACACGGGGCGTGTCGGAATTATTCCGCCTCTAGTTCACGGGTGCGACGCTCAGACTCTGCCTTGCGCCACTTTGCAATCTCACCATGATTTCCCGAAAGCAAAATCTCTGGCACATCAAGGCCTCGCCAAGATGCTGGCTTTGTGTAATTTGGATACTCAACCAAGCTCTCATCTTTATCACCGGCAATTGAATGTGATTCCTCTTTTAGTGAATCTGGATTTCCTAAAACTCCAGGCAGTAATCTGGCTGTTGCCTCAATAATTACCATCGCCGCTACCTCACCACCACCTAATACATAATCCCCAATAGATACTTCATGAACCTTGAAGTTTTTCTGTTGCGAGTAGAAATTACCGACTCTGGCATCAATTCCCTCATATCGGCCACAAGCAAAAATTATTTGCTTACATTTTGAGAATTCATATGCCATTTTCTGATTAAATTTTTTACCTGCTGGTGTCAAAATAACTAGATCAATATCCTCGGAATCTTTGCTTACTTGATCAATCGCATCTCCCCATGCAACTGGTGACATAACCATGCCAGCTCCGCCACCATATGGGGTGTCATCTACTGAGTGGTGCACATCAGTAGTTTGATCTCTTAGATCATGAATGTTTATTGAAAGTAATCCCTTTTCTTGTGCTTTTCCTAAAAGTGATAACTTCAACGGCGAAAGATACTCTGGAAAAATAGATATTAAATCAAAGCGCAACATCTATTAACCCCTTTGGTGGATCGACCACAATCTTTTTATTCTCAATATCAATTGAAGTAATTATCGCCTTTACCATGGGTATTAAAACCTGCCTACCTTGATACTCAACTGCTAGTAAATCCTGGCCTGGTATTGCCACAACTTCAGTAACTGGGCCAAGTAATTGACCTGAGTTTAAAAATACAGTTGAACCAATTAATTGCTGATAGTGGTACTCACCAGGGGCAAGATCTGAAGTATCAACATTGGCCGAAAGCAATTGGTCTCTTAAATCTTCGATTTGATTTCTATCCGTTATGCCTTCAAAGGCTAAAAGTAATACTTGATTGTGCCAGCGGGCGGATTTAACAATTAATTCACGACCACTATCAATAGTTAACTTACTGCCTAAAGTAAATCTTTGATCAGGATTATCGGTACGAACCTCGATTGTTGCTTCACCAAGAACTCCATGTGCGCGGCCGATACGACCTACGACAAGTTGCAAATTAACGAACCTCGTCTGCCTCAATTAGATCAACGCGAACTGATTTTCCAGCAAGTGCGCTAACAACTGTACGAAGCGCCTTAGCGGTTCTGCCATTTCGGCCAATAACTTTGCCAATATCTTCTGGGTGAACTCTTACCTCTAATGTGGTTCCACCACGAGAGTTTTTTTCAGTAATGACAACCTCTTCAGGGTTATCAACAATTCCTTTAACTAAATGCTCTAGAGCTTCGTCAATCATTACTACTCTTTTTTATCGGTATCAGGTGTGCTTTCCTCCGCCGCAGCAGCAGGTACAACAACTACCTCTTCTGCGACAGCTTCGGCAACTTGAGTTACAGGATCTGCTGCTTCGCCCACTACTGGTACTTCAACTTTCTTACTAACAACTGGCGGCACATACTCTGGTTCAACAATGATCTCGCCATCAGCACCACGACGCTCTTTAATCTTGGTTGCCTTACCAGTTAATTTACGTAGGTAGTAAAGCTTTGCGCGACGAGCAGACCCATGACGAATAATTTCAATTCTTTCAATTACTGGAGTGTGTACTGGGAATGTACGCTCAACACCAACACCATAAGAAATTTTACGAATAGTAAATGATTCACGAATTCCAGAACCAGAACGTGCAATAACTACGCCTTGGAAAACCTGGATACGACTCTTGTTACCTTCAATAACGCGAACGTGAACCTTTAGTTCATCGCCGGAACGAAAAGATGGGATGTCTTTACGTAATGAGGCGGCATCAACTACATCTAACACGTTCATGTTTTGTCCTAATCGCTAAATCTAATGTCAATCAATAACTTTGAATGAACCCGTATCTTGCCACAGCAGGGGTGGTTAGATCAATTTGAGTTCAAAGTAAGGGCAGAAGGGCAGCATGCAGGGCAGGTCCAGCACAGACAACTAGTTCACCATTGGGCTCACCACCTGCCCGACCAGAAACAACAGCACCGGCTTCGGTTGCAATTAATCCACCAGCAGCTAAATCCCATTCCTTTAATGAGGCCTCAAAGTATCCATCAATAGCACCCATTGCCACATAACATAAATCAACAGCTGCGGCACCATTTCTTCTTAAGTCTCTAATCTTAGGTAATAAATTAGACATAATTTTTCCCTGGCTATTTCTTAAATTTAAATCATATGCAAAACCAGTTGCAATTAAAGCCTTCTCTAGTGCAACTGGATCATTACACTTAATTTTATTACCGTTATAGGTTGCACCCTCTGATCTAATTGCACTCCAAAAACCATTAATACTTGGTGCGTAAACCACTCCAACTACCACACCATCTTTATCCTTTGCAGCAATAGAAACATTCCAACCTGGTAATCCATATAAATAATTAACGGTGCCATCTATTGGATCGATCACCCAAGTTATTCCAGATTTGCTCTGCCTAGCAGCCCCTTCTTCAGCAACAATTCCATCATCAGGGCGCTGTTCTAATAAAAGTTTTACGATCATCTCTTCAGCCTGTTGGTCCATTTGGGTTGCAAAATCAACCGCTGAACTTTTCTCAGTTAAGGTGAAGGTTTCTGGGCGGTTCATTAATAGGCTTCCAGTCGCCCGAGCAACTGATTCAGCCAATTTTAATAGTTCTTTGCCCACCGGGTTATCTAATCATGAGAATGCTAAAGCTTTGGCGTGTGTGGCATATTTATCTCATCAGTTAACTATGGCAATCTACTCTCATGAGCGAACCAACCGACCTACGCCTAGTAGGCAGATCTGCCGACGGTACAGAGCTGGAGTTGGTAGACCAAGGCGGAAATAAATTTAATTTACGAATAAGTGATTCACTGCGTGCAAATGTAAATCAACCAAGACTTGCTGCTGTTTCCGATTTTAATGAGGTAGCAACCACAACTGTAAAAGAGGTGCAGGCAAGACTTCGAGCTGGCGAATCAATAGATGCCATCTCTAGAACTACTGATTGGTCAGTTGAGAAGATCGAAAATTATGCAGGTCCAATTCTGCAAGAGCGGGCATTTATAATTTCACAGGCATTAGCAACACAAATTCGTCGTGAACCGCACGCGCCATACTTAGAAACTGCAGTTGCAAATCAATTAGCACCAAGAGGCGTTGATATGTCAACGGTTGAATGGAATACCTATCGCTTGCCAGATGGAAATTGGAATTTAACTCTTTACTACCCGCTGCGCGATGGCTCACCAGGGGATCCAAAGGGTGAGGCAGTTTGGTTGTTTAATTTAGGCCGTCGTGCCTTATCGGCTCATGATGATGGTGCCAGGTGGATTGGTGGCGAAGCAAAACCAAAACAAGCTGTTCCAACTTATGGAAATATTCCACAAACTGAAGCGCCAAGATTAGTTTCTATTAAGGAAGATGTTGCTCCTTACTCCCCAACTCCATTATCGGTAGTTGATGAGGTAGATGAAGAGGCAAAGAAAGATGGTGTTACTAGAAGAATTAAAATTCCATCTTGGGATGACATTATGTTTGGCAAAAAGGATGAAGACTAAGCTAGAAGTAAAGGTATTTGAACTTCAATATCAGTAAGGCCGCCGTGATGGCCAACCATCGAGCTTTCTTCTCTTACTCTAGCTGGGTCGATAATAATTAAATCACTATTAGGAATGGCGATTAAATCTCCCATTCGATCATTTGCATCTTCACTTACAACCTGGCCAAATAAACCTGAGGTTATGGCCTCAGGTTTACTCAAAATATTTGCTTTGTTACCAAAAAATTCTCGCCATTGAGCGATGCTTTCTTGCTCTGACCCAGCAGTTAAATAGATGTGACGCGCTCTTGGTTCTCCCCCAATTAAACTTACATTTTCAAGTAATTTATTATCCTCTCCCAATACAACCTGCTGGGTGCTATTTACCATTCCATGATCTGATGTAACCCAAACTCTTGTCTGATTTGGCACTGATTCAATAACTTTTAAAATAAAATCATTTACTTGCTGCAGGGCGGTTAACCACTTATCAGAGCCAACACCATCGCTGTGTCCTGCAGAATCTAGAGTATTTAAATATGTGTAGACAAAGGATGGTTGTGGCTTTAATGCCAAGGCAACTGCAGAAACCATTTCATCTATTCCATTAGCGCCTACATACTTAGCTCCTCGTAGAGCTGCTTGAGTAAATCCACTACCTTCATATCTTTTGGCGGCAACATGGGTTACTGATATTGAGTTATTTATGGCTCTTTCAAAAAGTGTTGGCGTCTTTTGCCACATAACTGGATCTACTCGTTCATCCCACTTTAGTGCGTTAAGTAATCGGTTATCACTTCTTGGCACCCTTACGGTGTATCCCAGCATGCCATGGATTCCGGGTAGTACACCGGTACCAAGAGTAGACAAGCTAGTGGCAGTAGTTGATGGAAAATTTGTATGTAAATTTTTATAAAGCTTTAACTGGCTAAATACTGAAAATTGATCTGCATACCTATCAACAGCATCTTGACCCATGCCATCAATTAAAATTAAGCACTCTCGCATACCGCCTTTACCTATGCTTAAAGAATCTGTGGTATCTGGCAGCGATAGCGAATTAAAGATTGAATTTGTAAGGTCGGCTAACCCATATTTAATTTCGCTCAATTAGGTAGATTCTCCTGAGCATAGATATGCATAGCCTTAGCCATAAACTCAGCACAGCCTGGAGCGTACTTATCGTAATTTATAGAGAACCTAGGATCATCAACATACATTTTTCCCAATCCAATATAAGAATCCTTATTTGGTTTCCAAAAAACACTTACCCAGTTGTAATGAACCTCAATCAAGCGTTGAACTTCCTCAGATGAGGCATCTTTCTCCATTACAAATGCATCAGCCACATTCTTAATATTTTCTTCACCTAATTCAAATAGTTTTTTCTGATCAGATTTACTCATTGATTTCAACTTTAAATTGCTCTCTACATACTCTTTTGGCCATCTACTTTCGGCCTCTTTGGCATGTAAAGGATTTACAATCATGCCTAAAGATTAGCATTTTGCTAAAAGTATCGAGATTATGGCTTGTCGTAACCAGTAATAGTGCTTTCTCTTGGCAAGATACGCCTTATGGCTAAAACTCCAAAGGTGGCAACTCCAAAAGCTGGTGAAAATCCAGGCCGAATTATTGATATTGATGTTGCATCAGAAATGTCAGAATCTTTTCTCGAGTATGCATACTCAGTTATTTATTCAAGAGCATTGCCAGATGCAAGAGATGGTTTAAAGCCTGTGCAGCGGCGAATACTGCATCAGATGAATGAAATGGGATTGCGCCCAGATAAAGGGCATGTCAAGTGTGCAAGAGTTGTTGGCGATGTAATGGGAAAGCTTCACCCACATGGTGATGGTGCA
>CAIUBS010000071.1 GCA_903897475.1 uncultured Actinomycetes bacterium
ATTGGAATTGCACTTGCTGCAGCAATTCAAATTTTGACCGGATTTTTCACTGAGGTTGGTAAGCGCCCTGTAAATGATGTGGCTGCCTCATCTAAGACTGGCTCTGCAACTGTAATTTTGGCTGGTGTTTCAGTTGGTTTTGAATCAGCTGTTTACTCAGCGTTATTGATTGCATCTGCAGTCTTTGGTGCATTTTTATTAGGTGGTGGATCAATAGTTCTTTCCTTGTTTGCTGTTTCACTTGCGGGAACAGGTCTACTTACAACAGTTGGCGTAATTGTTGCTATGGATACCTTCGGCCCTATTTCAGATAACGCTCAAGGAATTGCAGAGATGAGTGGTGATGTTAAGGGTGAAGGCGCAAAGATTCTTACCTCACTTGATGCAGTTGGAAATACCACAAAAGCGATAACTAAAGGAATTGCAATTGCAACTGCGGTGTTAGCTGCAACTGCATTATTTGGTGCATTTACTGATGCAATTAAGAATGCAGTTCTTGATAAGGGATTATTAGTTAAGGATCAAGTACTGGAATTCCAAGGCGTATTAGATGTTGCAGATCCTAGAAATCTTGTCGGCCTAATTATTGGCGCCGCCGTAGTGTTTATGTTCTCAGGTCTTGCAATTAATGCAGTATCTAGAGCGGCTGGTGCAGTTGTTGTAGAGGTACGTGCACAATTTAAAAAGTACCCAGGAATTATGACTGGAAAAGTTAAGCCAGAGTATGGCCGGGTAGTTGATATTTGCACCAGAGATTCATTACGAGAGCTTGCCACCCCAGGATTACTTGCTGTTATGGCACCAATTGCAGTTGGCTTTGGTTTAGGAGTTGGCGCACTAGGTGCCTACTTAGCAGGATCAATTGGTACTGGAACTTTAATGGCTGTGTTCTTATCAAACTCAGGTGGTGCTTGGGATAACGCTAAGAAGATGATTGAAGATGGAAAATTTGGTGGTAAAGGAAGTGAAGCTCATAAAGCTACCGTGGTCGGCGATACAGTGGGAGATCCATTTAAAGATACAGCTGGTCCAGCAATTAATCCTTTAATTAAGGTAATGAATTTAGTTGGATTGTTAATTACCCCAGCAATCGTTGGCTTTACTTTAGATGATAATGAGCAAATGAATTTGGTGATTGCACTTATTGCAACAGCGATAATTATTTATGCGCTAGTTCGCAATAGAAAACGGGCAACAGCAATCGCTTAACTCTTTGTTTCTTCCCTTATAAGATAAAGAAGGATCACTTTGGGCACCAAATTAGTCATCGTTGAGTCGCCGGCTAAAGCGCGCAAAATTAGCTCATTTCTAGGTGATGAGTATGTGGTTGAAGCATCCGTTGGACATATTCGAGATCTTCCACAACGGGCCGCAGATATTCCCAAGGAGTATAAGAAAATTGCTTGGGCAAAAGAAGGTGTAAATATTGAAGAGGATTTTGCACCACTTTATGTAATTAACCCAGATAAGAAAGCAAAAGTAGCCGAGTTAAAAGAGTTAATGAAAGATGCCGAAGAGTTAATTCTGGCAACTGATGAGGATCGTGAAGGTGAGGCTATTGCCTGGCATTTAATTGAAGTACTACGGCCAAAAATTCCAGTAAGGCGAATGGTGTTTCATGAAATAACCAAAGATGCAATTCAAAAAGCAGCTAAAGAAACACGAGATCTAGATTATCGATTAGTAGATGCCCAAGAAACTCGCAGAGTATTAGATCGACTTTATGGTTATCGATTATCTCCAGTGCTTTGGAAAAAGTAATGCCTAGAATTTCAGCAGGTAGAGTTCAATCTGTTGCTACTAGGTTAATAGTTGAACGCGAACGCGAGCGAATGGCATTTATTTCATCTAGTTGGTGGGATTTAAGTGCTCAATGTGCACCAGGCTTTAATGCAAGACTTTTGTCTTTAAATGGTAAGCGAGTGGCTACAACAAATGATTTTGATTCAAATGGTGGAATAAAAGAGAAATCTGTTGAAAATATTTTATTACTAGATGAAGCATCAGCTCGCGAATTAGTACAGTCACTTTCAAATCAGTCTTTAATAGTTAAATCATTAGAGGAATCACCAAGAACTGAAAGACCAAAACCTCCTTTTACAACTTCAACCATGCAACAAGATGCTGGTTCCAGACTCGGGTGGGGCGCGCAACTAACAATGCGAATTGCGCAGCGGTTATATGAGAATGGCTATATAACTTACATGCGAACAGACTCAGTAACACTTTCATCTAC
>CAIUBS010000072.1 GCA_903897475.1 uncultured Actinomycetes bacterium
CGTGAAGGATTATCAATTGCAACACCTCAGGTTAGCGAGCCCTTAATGCAAGCGCTTAGAGCCGGTGATGCAAAAGCGTTAGGAAAAGCTTTAAGTAATGATTTGCAATCTGCTGCTTGTTCTTTAAGACCAGCACTTAGATTAGTTTTAGATGTTGGAGTTGATTACGGGGCACTTGGTGGAATTGTCTCCGGTTCCGGTCCGACTGTTGCTTTTTTGGTATCAAGTGATGAGCATGCAATGGATCTAACTGTTGCACTAAGTGCAAGCGGGGTTGTTTCATCAGTTGCAAGAGCAACTGGACCAGTATCTGGCGCACGAATAATTGAAAGTTTTTAATTTAACCAGTTATAAGGGATAATTCAGGTTCCGCCATTGTGTAGTGGCTAGCACATGAGCCTTTGAAGCTCAGGGTCCAGGATCGATACCTGGTGGCGGAGCCACCAAAAGAAAGGGGCTAATGATGAGTAAGTTAGATCTTGTCATTGTCCTGGCAGCTGGTGATGGCACCAGAATGAAATCAGATAAGGCAAAAGTCCTTCATGAGATTGCTGGTCGAAGCATAATTGAGAATGTACTAGCAGCGATTGCGCCAATTTCAGCAAAAAACACCACAGTCGTAGTTGGCGCCGATAAAGATGCAGTCGTTGAGCACATATCTACCATCTCAACAAAGATAAAAACTGTTGAGCAAAAAAAGCGAAATGGAACAGGTGGTGCAGCACAACTTGCTTTAGCAGAACATAGTGGTGATGGCACGGTATTGATTTTGGCTGGAGATACCCCACTTCTTACTGCACAAACATTGCAGGAATTTTTAGATGCTCACCATAATGATAAAAACCAAGCCTCAGTGCTAACCGCCCTTCTTCCTGATCCAACTGGCTATGGCCGAATTATTCGGGCTGAAAATGGATTGATTTCCCAAATTGTTGAGGAAAAAGATGCTACTGATTCTCAAAAGGAGATAGATGAAATCAATACCGGTGTTTACTTATTTGATTTAAAAACTCTTCGCCAAGTTATTGATAAATTAGAAAGTAACAATGCTCAAAAAGAATTATATTTAACAGATGCAATTGCCTTAATTAATAAAAATGGAGTAAGTGCTTTTGCAATTTTATCAAATGATTACACCGAAACCCTTGGGATTAATGATCG
The DNA here is from genome assembly GCA_903897475.1 of uncultured Actinomycetes bacterium. Classification (GTDB taxonomy): domain Bacteria; phylum Actinomycetota; class Actinomycetes; order Nanopelagicales; family Nanopelagicaceae; genus Nanopelagicus. Next base: position 1,162 of record CAIUBS010000072.1, read on the forward strand.
CACACAGCTAGCTGAGTGTGCTGCAATAATGCGCGATCGAATTAATCATCAGCATATGATAAATGGCGTAACAATTATTGATCCGACTACTACTTGGATTGACGCACAAGTTGAGATTGCATCTGATGTAGTTATTTACCCATCAAGTGCAATTAGTGGAAAAACTGTGATTAAGTCAGGTGCAATAATTGGACCTCGCACTACATTGGTTGATTGTGAAGTGTTGGAGCAGGCGAGTGTTATTGAAAGTTTTGCTACAAAATCAAAGATTGGAAAAGGCGCAAAAGTTGGTCCATATACCTATTTACGCAAGGGCACACTTTTAGATAATGAGAGCAAGGTGGGCGCTTTTGTTGAGATTAAAAATTCAACTGTAGGTAAAGGTTCAAAGGTTGCCCATCTTTCATATGTTGGTGATGCGCAGATTGGCCAAGAAAGCAATATTGGTGCTGCCACCGTGTTTGTAAATTATGATGGCGAAAATAAACATCAAACCAAAATCGGTGATCAGGTTCGAATTGGCAGCGACACCATGCTAGTAGCACCTGTATCGGTCGGAGATGGTGCCTATACCGCTGCAGGTTCGGTGATTAATGAAGATGTGCCAGCAGGGGCGATGGGAATCGGCCGCGCTCGACAAGTAAATATATTAGGTTGGGTACTCAAAAAGCGTAAAGATAGTAAATCTGCAGCAGCGGCTAAAAAAGCTGGTGCAAAAGAGTAAGAAATTACTAGTAGAGTTAACCTAGGTTCACCACAGTGAGGGGGAAGCTAAACTGAACGAATTACGCTTATCCTCCGAAAAACGTTTGCGGTTATTTACCGGTAGAGCTTATCCAGAGCTAGCAGATGAAGTTGCATCCGAGCTTGGCATCCCAATTACACCAACTTCAGCATATGACTTTGCAAATGGTGAAATTTTTGTCAGATTTGAGGAAAGTGTTCGTGGAAGTGATGCATTTGTAATTCAAAGCCATAGTGCCCCAGTAAATAAACAAATCATGGAGCAGTTAATTATGGTTGATGCGCTAAAGCGTGCATCAGCAAAGCGCATTACTGTGGTCGCACCTTTCTATGGTTATGCTCGCCAAGATAAAAAACATCGTGGTCGCGAGCCAATCTCAGCAAGATTAATGGCCGATCTTTTTAAAACAGCCGGTGCTGATCGATTAATGTGCGTGGATTTACATACCTCGCAAATTCAAGGATTTTTTGATGGACCAGTAGATCATCTATTTGCACTACCGCTGTTAACCAATTATGTTGGCAGCAAAGTTGACCGCAAAAATCTGGTAATCGTCTCACCAGACTCAGGCCGAGTAAGAGTTGCAGAAAGATGGAGTGATCTGTTAGGTGGATGCAGCATTGCATTTATTCATAAGACTCGTGATCCAAGAATTCCTAATGAATCAGTGGCCGGTAAGGTAGTTGGAGATGTAAAGGGAATGACCTGTGTCGTAATTGATGACATGATCGATACTGCTGGCACTATCACTAAAGCAGTTGATGCATTAATTGAGGCGGGTGCAAAAGATGTAATTATTGCGGCAACCCATGCGGTTTTATCGGGTCCTGCAATTGATAGATTGAAAAAATCTCGAGTATCTGAAGTTGTTGTCACAAATACACTTCCCATAGCTGAAGAGAGCAGATTTGATAATTTAACTGTGCTTTCTATCGCACCACTTCTTGCCAGGGCAATTAAAGAGGTTTTTGAAGATGGCTCAGTTACCAGCCTCTTCGATGGGCATAGCTAATTAATATTTAGATATAATTTTTATATGAATAAAAAAATTCTTTTGCCTTACGTAATGGTCGCAGTTTTAGCATTATCTGGGTGCGCTAAGGCGACTGAAACTGAGAAATCTAACGATTCGGCTAAAGAGTGTGAAAAGACAGTTCAAGTTTTCAATCAAAAATTGCTCTCAAGCGATAAGAGCGAAAAAATTCAAGGTTGGCAAATCGTTTTGGATAACCCCACCTGTTTCTTAAGTGATGCAGTCAATATTGCTAAAACAGAGATATCAGCTCTTCAAACTCAAAAATAATCATTCATCTAAATTTAGTAAGTTTTGAATTCTGATCTCTATAGGCCACTAAGTTTTACTAGCTCTAAGACCTCTGAAATTTGTTTATCAGTCAAAACCTCCTTGTATTTATTAAGCGAGTCAGGTGAACTTTCTTCTACGATAGAAAATTCACCCAAGGAAACTAATTCTGTTGGTGTAAAAACTTTTGAGTATTCAGAAAATTGATCTTTTACCAGATTTTCGTAATTAATAAATCTCAAATCCGCACCCGACTCTTGCATTTTCCGAGCCATCTTTTCATGACTAATGACTCTTAACGCACAGATTTGATGAAGTTCTAGGTTATTTAGTTGAGAAAAATCTGTTAGACCCAAGAATTGATTTGGAAATGGTATTTCACCAGTTTTGGAATTTGCTTGCATCGAATCTTTTGCATATTCATACCAATTAAGAACACCCTGATGATTAAACATAGATGCTACAACTTGAACAATAGGTCTATGTGGAAATAAAAAGATTGGGTTAGAAAATATTTTAATAAGCTCAGGGCAATAAAATATATTTGGATGGTGCTGATCGATAAAGATAGAATCATTTTTTAGGTTTGATTTAATATCAGAATAGTATGATTTTGCTATTTGTGGATAGCTTCGATGATGAATAGCTGAAGTTGCAATTTGCTTTAATACTGGGACATTTTCCTTACCAGTTTGTGGATCAAATATATTTTTAAATCCACTAATTGAACGACAAGTAAAATGAGTACCTGAACGTCCGGTACCGACAATAAAAATTGAGTTAAGCATTACCTTTAGAAGCTCTTGCAATTGTTGAGATTAAACATCAGAGTCAAATTGTGCTATAAACTCAACGAAGTAGAAAGCATTACTAAAGGGTTTAGCCTGGCTTAAAACAGCGGGTGGCAAATGAGAATGCCCTTTGCTATTTGAGGTGACAGCACATAAATCGTGCTAGATGCATTAAGGATTTGTCCTTTTGGCCACCGGTTCGCTAATCTTGCCCCACGTTCCGGCGAGGGTTTTATCCGTAATCGACGGCTCTCTCTAGGGAACGTATGCGACAAGAAATAGTTCCAAATAGAAGAGAGAGATGAAATGGCTGAGATTTCAATCAAAGGCGCTCGCCGTACTGAGTTTGGTAAAGGTGCTGCACGTCGCTCTCGTCGTGATGGATTAATTCCTGCTGTTATTTATGGCCATGGTGAGAAGCCACAACATGTTGCGCTTCCTTCAAGAGAACTTGGCGTTGCCCTTAAGACTTCAAACGTATTGATTGATGTTGTATTAGATGATCACACAGAGCTAACACTTCCAAAATCTGTAAGCCGTGATCCACTAACTGGTCTACTTGAGCATATTGATTTAGTAATCGTTCGCCGCGGAGAGCGCGTAGTTGTATCTGTTCCAGTACATACTGAAGGTAAGTATGACCAAGATGGAATTTTGGAACACACAAATAACTCAATTGAGGTTGAAGTTGATGTTACAAATATTCCAGCCTTCTTAATGCTAAGTATGGAAGGAATGATGGCTGGTGAATCTAAGACTGCATCTGAAGTTGTTCTGCCTGAAGGTGTTAAGTTAATTAGCGATCCAAAGATGACAGTTGTTCACCTTTCAGTTAAGTCTGCTGAGGTTGAAGAGGTTGTTGTTGCTGCTACTCCGGCTGAAGGTGAAGCTGCCGCTGCTGCTACTCCGCCTGAAGGTGAAGCTGCGGCTGCTAGTGAAGGCGATGATAAGAAGGATAAGAAGAGCAAGTAAGGACTAGCCTTAACTTATGGCTAATCGTTGGTTAGTAGTCGGTCTTGGTAATCCAGGACCTGCGTATGAAAAAACTCGACATAACATTGGGCAACTAGTTTTAAATTTACTTTCTACGAATCAAAAGTTTTCTTCACATAAATCACGAATGGAAATTTCTGAAGTCAAGTGCGCGAGTGAGAATTTAGTTCTAGCTAAATCACTGGGGTATATGAATGAGTATGGCACTCCTACTAGAGGGATCGTAGACTTTTATAAAATTCCAATGGATCAGATTATTGTGATTCATGATGAACTGGATTTGCCGTTTAACAATTTAAGGATCAAACTCGGTGGTGGCGATAATGGACATAATGGATTGAAGTCCATAACTTCTTCTCTTGGAAGTTCAGATTATTTTCGGATTAGAATGGGAATTGGCAGACCAATAGGTGAGCAAGATCCGGCTGATTTTGTACTCAAACCATTTTCAAAAGAGGAAAAGCTGAGCCTAAATGAGTTTTTAAGTCGGGGTGCGGATGCGATCAAATCTTTAGTTTTAAATGGTTTAGATAAGTCTCAAACAAATTTTAATGATTAATTAGCCAGTATTTCTTAGGCCTGCTGCAACTCCATTTATCGTTAAAAGTAATGCTCTAATTAAAAGCGGGTCTGCGTTTTTTTGAGCTCTAACTCGAGCAAGTAGTGAAACTTGTAAAAGTTGAAGGGGAGCCAAATAGGTGTCTCTAATATGTAAGGTTCTTGCCAGGATTGGTTGATTTCCTAAAATCTCACTCTCACCAGTCATTAACAAAAGTTCTTTAACGGTCAAATCAAACTCAGATTTGATTTGGTTAAATATTTTATGTAGTGCGGGATCAACCAAAGTTTTAACATATCTCTCGGCAATACTAAAATCAGTTTTGGCAAGCGTCATTTCGACATTACTAATGAAGGTTCTAAAGAAGTGCCATTCCTTAAGTAGAGTTTGCAAAAGTTCACTTTTACCTGCCTCTCGAGCCGCCTTTAAGCCAGATCCAACTCCATACCAACCGGGAACAATTTGCCTACTCTGAGTCCAACCAAAAACCCAAGGAATTGCGCGAAGAGATTCCAAGCCCCCTGCAGCATCAGGTCTTCTAGATGGGCGAGACCCTAAGAATAAATTTCCCAATTGTTCTACTGGAGTTGATTGGTAAAAATATGCAGGAAGATCAGGATCATCGACTAACTTACGGTAGGCAGCAAATGAACTTTCACTTATCAAATCCATGCAATCATTCCAAGTGTTTAAATCACTGGATGATTGACGTGGTTTTCGATTTAATACTGTCGCTTCAAGTGCAGCGGCAAGAGTTAGCTCTAAGTTTTCTTTAGCAAGTGCTGGCAAGCCATACTTATCAGAAATTACTTCGCCTTGTTCTGTCATCTTTATATGACCATCAATTGAACCCCAAGGCAATGCAATTAATGCGTCATATGTTGGTCCTCCGCCACGACCAACAGAACCCCCTCGGCCATGAAATAGACGTAATTTAACTCCGTGTTTAATTGCGACATCTCTTAATTTTCTTTGAGCTTTATGGATCTCCCACTGGCTAGTAGTAATTCCTGCATCCTTATTTGAATCTGAGTAACCAAGCATGACCTCTTGTAGATCGCCACGTAAACTTATGATTTTTCGATAACTCTTATTACTTAATAGTTGATCCAAAATTTTACCAGCATCCCGAAGCTCTGAAACAGTTTCAAGCAAAGGAACAAACCCTATTTTTGCGAAAGCATTACTTTCATCTAGCGAAATCAATCCAGCAAGCTTTGCAATTACTGCCGCAATTAGCACATCTTCAGCTGATTTGGTCATAGATATTATGTAGCTTTCAATTACCTCTGGTCCAAATCGATCAATCAACTCATTAACTGCAGAAAAAGTCTTGAAGCACCTTTCGCTTATCTCATCAAGATTTTTGATTGCAGGTTTTTCTGTCGAGATTAATTCTTTAGAAATGAGGTCAGAATCAAGCTCTCCATAAATTTGAGTTAATAAGTTTCGATGCACACCAGAGTGCTCTCGAATATCCATAGTTGCATGAGTTAAACCAAAGGCATTTATTGTCCTTATAACTCGATCTAATAACCCAGTGGCAATTAGCTCACCATTATTAGCCATTAGTGAAGTGCGCATAATTTCAAAATCTGATAGTAGTTCTGTTGTATCTTTGTAATCTCGACCAGGAAAATGAGGCAGGCCAGAAGCATGACGTGCTTGAGTTAAAAGTAACTTGTGGCCTATGGCGGTAGCCTTTAATCGGTAGGGCTCTTCAACATTAATTCTGCGGTATCTAGCTTCAATCTCTGGCAGCTTTTCTAAATCTTGTTCAAGAGATTTCTGTAACTCACTTGTAACCCCGGCTAGCTTGGTTGAAATAGATAGAGCCTGTCGCAACTCATCTAAATGTTTAGTGATTGCTCTTGTAAAGTGAGAATTTTGTAGCAGTATGGCTGATTTTGTAACTTCAGAAGTTATGTGTGGATTCCCATCTCGGTCACCACCAATCCAAGTACCAAATGTTAA
>CAIUBS010000073.1 GCA_903897475.1 uncultured Actinomycetes bacterium
AATTGTGCCAGTTACAGGTGATGGTATTTCAGTATCAACCTTGTCGGTAGATACCTCAAGTAAAGCTTCATCAACATTAACCTGATCTCCAACTTTCTTAAGCCATCTAGTAACTGTTCCTTCGGTTACTGACTCTCCGAGTGCAGGCATGGAAACTATTGTTGCTCCAGAACTTACTGGAGTTGGCGTAGATACATGTGCTGGATTAGGTGAAACAACTGGGGCCGTTACTGCTTCTGGTTGTACCTGCACAGCTGGCTTTACCTCTTCTACCGGCTTAGCAGTCGGAGTTGATTGTTGAGTAGGTGCGCTTGCAGAATCGGCAATAACCGCTAACTCAGCGCCAACTGCAACAGTTGAATCAACTGGTACAACTATTTTTTGTAAAATTCCTGCAACAGGAGAGGGAATTTCAGTATCAACCTTGTCGGTAGAAACTTCTAATAACGGTTCATCAACTGCAATTTGATCGCCCTCTTTTTTAAGCCATCTAGTTACTGTTCCCTCAGTTACTGACTCGCCAAGTGCTGGCATAGTTAATGAAAATGTCATTTCATATCTCCCTTAACCATGTGCATGTAACGGCTTTCCAGCTAATGCTAAGTGCGCTTCACCCATTGCCTCTGACAATGTTGGATGCGCATGTATATGTTGAGCAACATCATTTGCATCAGCTTCCCAATTAAAAATTAATTGCGCTTCAGCTAGTAGTTCACCAACTCGAGATCCAACCATATGAATTCCCAAAATAGGTCCATTCTTTTTTGCGACCAACTTCACTGAGCCCGCCGTCTTTAAAATATTGGCCTTTCCATTTCCTGCCAAATCATAATTCAATTCCACGATGTCATGGCCTGCAGCCTTTGCCGCAACTGAGGTCAAGCCAACTGAGGCCACCTCCGGTTCTGAGTAGGTAACTCGGGGTACGCCATCATAATTAATAGATTTCGAGTTTAGGCCGGCGATCTCCTCGGCAACCATAATTCCTTCGGCAAAACCAACATGGGCTAGTTGTAGTGTTGGAATCAGGTCTCCAACTGCCCAAATGCCAGCAACATTAGTGCGGCACTTGTTATCAACTAGAACATAACCTCGATCCATCTTGATTCCAACCTCTTCGTAACCGAGTCCTGATGAAACTGGGCCACGACCTACCGCTACTAATAAAATTTCAGCTGTAAATTCTTTCCCATTTTCCAAAGTAACCTTTACATCCTTCTTATTTCTCTCGGCTGATTTGAATTTAACGCCAAGTTCAAAATTAATACCACGCTTTCGAAATGCGCGTTCTAATTGTTTACTAGAGCTTTCATCTTCTAAAGCCACTAAATGTGACAAGCCTTCAACTATTGTTACTTCAGAACCAAAGGATTTCCATACTGAAGCAAATTCGCAACCTATTACGCCTCCACCTAAAACTATTACCGATTTAGGGACATAATCTAATTTTATTGCTTGCTCACTGGTAATGATTTGCTTTCCATCTATTTCAAGACCTGGAAGTGTTTTTGGATAAGACCCAGTTGCCAAAATAATGTTTTTGCCTTTGTACTTTGTGCCACCTGCCTCAACGGTATCTTTTGAAATCAATTTTCCACTTGCTTGAACGTAGGTGACATTTCTTGACTTAACTAATCCTTCTAATCCTTTATGTAATTTTGCAATTACGCCATCCTTATAGGTATTAACTGCTGCCATATCCATTGAATGAAAATCTGCCTTTACACCAAACTCACCAGCATGGCGGGTGTTATCAGCTATCTCACCGGCATGAAGTAATGCCTTAGTAGGGATACAACCTTTGTGCAGACAGGTTCCACCTAATTTTTCTTTTTCAATTAAGACCACTTTTTGTCCTAGTTGAGATGCTCTAAGTGCGGCTGCATACCCGCCACTTCCACCACCGAGAATTACTAAATCAAAATCGGCCATGAGGCAATCTTGCCACGAAATTGGCACCCACTCTTACGCACACTTTTGCGCCATCACGACTGTGATGAAGCCAACTCAGCAAGGCAAATTAGGGATCTTATGGCAATTCCGGTTCCACCTACTGGTGTATAGCCATGAGCAGAACCTGTGTTAAATGCCGGTCCTGCAATATCTAGATGAAGCCATGGCAGATTTGGATCCACAAACTCTTTTAGAAAAAGTCCAGCTACTAACATGCCTCCCATTCGATCACCAATGTTTGCAATATCTGCAATTGGTGAATCCAGGGATGCGCGAAGTTCAACTGGAAGTGGCATTGGCCAGAACATTTCACCAGAGATTGAAGTTGCACTTAAAAATTGATTACATAACTCATCATCATTTGTCATAACTGCAGAAGTCCTAGTTCCAAGTGCGACTACTTGAGCACCTGTAAGGGTGGCAACATCAATAATTGCATCTAGACCACCTGATTTTTTGCCAACTTCTGCGGCTCTAACTAGGGCATCTGCTAGGACTAGTCGTCCTTCGGCATCAGGATTTAGCACTTCAACAGTTTTCCCACCATAAATTGTAATTACATCACTTGGACGTGTAGCCGTATCGCTAACCATATTTTCAGCAAGAGGTGCCCAACCATCAACTGCAATTGGAAGTTTTAATTGTGCGATTGCAAATACGGCAGCAACTACTGCGGCAGCACCTGACATATCAGCTTTCATGGCCTCCATACCATTTGCTGGTTTTAGTGCAAGCCCACCAGTATCAAAAGTAATACCCTTACCAACGAAAGCAAACTTCTTTTTAAACTTTACTGGCTTATATGAAATATGAAGCAATGTTGGCGGATTAGCAGATCCTTGCCCTACTCCAATAATCCCACCATAACCACCTTTACGAAGTGCAGCCTCATTTAGAATTTCTACTTTCACTCCATACTTACTTGCTAATTTTTTGACTCTTAAGGCAAAAGAATTAGGCGTTAGGTGACTTGGTGGGGTATTTATCAGATCCCTAGCAAGAAAAGTTTGCTCAGCAATTATTTCAGCACGCTTTGCTGAAGCTTTTGCCTGAGCCGTATCAGCAAATTTAGTAATAATACTTACTTGCAAAAGTGGAGCTTTTTGTTCATCTTTGCTCTTGCCTCTAAATTCTGTAAATGCATATGAACCAAGTGCTGCGCCTTCTGCAATCGCTGAAATTTCAACAACAGATTTACTAGGAAGTGCAAAGCATGCTGATTTATTGCCAGATAGTTCTCTAGCTGCTGCACCTGCTGCTCGGCGTAATCTTTCTGGTTCGATATTTGAATCAAGCTCGCCTAAACCAGTAAAAACAATTATTTTTGATGTTTTACCAGGTAATTTAATTACCTCATCGGCCTTACCTGTTGCCCCCATGGCCACTAAAGTTGTCAGCAGCGAAGCGGAGTCTATCTGTGAAGATCCGGCTTCAATCTTCAAATTCTTCTTTAATGTGCCAAAGCCAACTACTAGAACATCGCTATCCAACTTATCAGTAAGTTTTACTTTAACCACACCAGCTCCAATTTAAGAGAACCATTTTGCCATCAAGTGTATAAGCCTAAGGGATATGAGCCGGGCGCAAACACCTTAGATAGCCACTAAGAATAAGTAGGCCAAGTTAACCAGAATTAAGTGAGTATTGGCGTGTAAGTTAAGCCAATGAAGAATTCACCAATCGCTGCAAAGCATTTAGAGCTAAATGCAAAAATGGCTGATTTTGGTGGCTGGCTTATGCCAATTGAATACCCAAAAACTGGTGTAATCCAAGAATACAACTCAGTGCGTACGCAAGTTGGTGTCTTTGATGTATCCCATTTGGGAAAAATATCTGTAGTTGGCGAAGGGTCACTTGAGTTTTTAAATACCGCTCTCACAAATGACTTAAATCGAATAATTCCAGGTCAAGCGCAATACACCTTGATTTGTAACGATAAGGGTGGAGTAATAGACGATTTAATTGTTTACCAAAACTCGGCATCCAATTTTTTCTTGGTTCCAAATGCGTCAAATAACGCTGCTGTTTTCGAAGTTTTAAAGTTGACTGCGCCAAGTCAAGTAACAGTTTCAAATCTGCATGAAGATTTTGCAGTATTTGCAGTTCAAGGTCCAAAATCTGTTTCAATGCTGGATTCATTGGGTATTGATACTGATATTGATTACATGCAATTTTTGAATGCAAAAATCGGAGATAGTGAACTGATTGTCTGTAGAACTGGCTATACCGGAGAATTAGGTTTTGAGATTATTCCTAGCTGGCAGAATGCAGAGAAAGTTTGGAACCAATTAATGCAGGCTGCTGAAAAATTTAATGGGACAGCTTGTGGTCTTGGCGCTAGAGACATTTTGCGCACAGAGATGGGTTACCCATTGCATGGGCATGAAATTTCTTTGAGCATTTCACCAATTGAAGCTTCAGCAAGTTGGGCGGTGGCCTTTGATAAAGTAGATTTTACGGGCAAGGAAGTTTTGAAGAATCAAAAGCAAAATGGGACTAAGCTAAAATTAAAAGCAATTCTGGCAACTGATCGAGCCATTCCTAGGAAAGATATGCAAGTAAAGAGTGTAAGTGGAGAGATAGTTGGTTTAGTTACAAGCGGAACTTTCTCACCGGTACTTAAAAAAGGAATTGGATTAGCACTTATCAACTCTGATATTTCAAAAGGAGATACGGTGTTAATTGATGTTCGAGGCAAAGATTCAGTATTTGAGATAGTTTCCCTGCCCTTTGTACCTTCAAAAGTAAGGTAGTTCCTAAAAGCCTTTCCCAGCACACTACGTTAGTGATACGTTAATTTCCTCAACAAGCAACTGAAAGAGAGAAAACAATGGAGTATCGCCGCCTGGGTAGTACTGGAATGTATGTTTCTGAAATTACCTATGGAAATTGGATTACTCATGGCTCACAGGTTGAATCAGATGCAGCGATTAAGTGTGTTCGGGCAGCATTAGATCTTGGAATTACTACCTTAGATACTGCAGATGTTTATGCTGGAACTAAAGCTGAAACTGTTTTAGGAAAGGCACTAAAGGGAGTAAAACGCGAATCATATGAGCTGTTTACAAAAGTTTATTGGCCAACTGGACCTGGAAAAAATGATCGCGGCTTATCACGTAAGCACATAATGGAATCTTGCAATGCATCTTTAAAACGACTTAAAACCGATTATGTAGATCTTTATCAAGCACATCGCTTTGACTACGAGACCCCACTTGGAGAGACTCTCGGTGCATTTGATGATCTTATCCGCAGTGGAAAAGTTTTATACATTGGTTTTTCCGAATGGAACGCTCAGCAAATTGCAGCTGCTCTAAAAATTCAAGATCAAAAGGGTTACTACCGATTTATTTCAAGCCAACCACAATATTCAATGCTTTGGCGAGTAATTGAATCAGAAGTTGTTCCACTGAGTCAGAAAGAGGGAATAGGCCAGATTGTTTGGTCACCAATTGCTCAAGGAGTTTTGACTGGTAAATACCTACCTGGACAAAAAGCACCCGCAGGTTCACGAGCGACCGATAAAAAGGGCGGTGCCGATATGATTTCAAAATTTATGACTAATCAGGTTTTGACCGCAGTTCAAAAACTTATTCCGATTGCTAAAAAAGTTGATCTAACGCCTGCGCAGTTAGCGGTGGCCTGGGTGCTTCAAAATCCAAATGTTTCTAGCGCAATAATTGGAGCTACCAAACCAGCACAAATAAAAGAGAATGTAAAAGCAGCCGGAGTAAAATTAGATAAGCAGATTTTAGATGAAATTGATTTGGCACTTGGATCGGTAATTGAAAAGGATCCGGCGAAAACAATTAGTCCTGCACCAAGGGCTTAATTTATTTTTTCTTACCCTTACTTGTTCCTGGACCAACTTGTGGTGCTGGAGCACGCAATCTTCTAAGTTGGGTAGATCGCATCCACCCATACATGCCTATTCCTTTTGTTGGTTCGTTTGGAAATTTTTCACTTACTAGCTTCTTAATCTTTCTCGACAACATAAATCCATTTACAGTAATGAAAATCATTGATGAGTACATAATTGCAACTGCTGCTAATTGCACCGCTGGAATAGGAATAATAGTTAAGAATAGAACAAACATAATTATTACCAAGAAATATTCAGTTATTGACCGACGCTCATCAATGTAGTTTCTAACAAATCTACGGGCAGGTCCCTTGTCTCTATAAGGCATTGCACTTTCTTCACCGCGCATATATGCAGCCCGCGCTTCAATTCTTCTAATCCGTGCCTGCTCTTTTAATGCACGCTTAGCTTCTTTACTTGCTGCTGGTGAAAGTGATGAGACTTTTAATTTTGCCTCAGCCACTTTGCGCTTTGGAGTTGGTTTACCTTTTTTCTCAGCCATGTGATTAAGGTAGAGCCAACATTCGCTCTAATGCAACTTTTGCATACTGTGCTACTTGATCTTCGACCTGTATTTGATTGACTATACGGCCCGAAACTAAAGCCTCCATAGCCCAAACCAGATGAGGTAGATCTATTCGGTTCATAGTTGAGCAATAACAGATAGTTTTATCTAGAAAAATTACCTGTTTATCGGGGTTTTCGTTGGCAAGTCTTTGGACCAAATTCAGCTCGGTGCCGACTGCCCACTTAGAACCAGCAGGGGATTGGGTCACACTTTTAATTATCATCTCAGTGCTGCCAACTAAATCTGCATTTGCAACTACATCATGTTGGCATTCAGGATGAACAAGTATCTGTACTCCTGGAAGTAGTGCTCGAGCCTGATTTATATTTTCAACACTAAATCTGCCATGAACAGAGCAGTGACCTCGCCATAAAATGACTTTAGCTGACTTGATTTGATCATCAGATAAGCCACCATTTTTTTTCCATGGATTCCATAGGACACAATCTTCTAACTTAAGCCCAAGCGATAGGACGGCAGTATTTCTACCAAGATGCTGATCAGGTAAGAATAAAACTTTATCGCCTTTATCAAATGCCCATTTCATGGCGCGCATTGCATTAGAGGAAGTACAAACTGCTCCATTATTTTTGCCAGTAAAGGCTTTAATTGCAGCAGATGAATTCATATAAGTTATTGGAATTGTTCTCTTGGCGACTCCCAATTTTTCAAGAACCTGCCAACAGTCTTCAACTTGAGCAGCTGTTGCCATGTCTGCCATAGAACAGCCAGCCGCTAAATCCGGCAAAATAACTTTTTGATTTTTGGTTGTTAAAATATCAGCACTTTCAGCCATAAAATGCACACCACAGAAAAAAATAAACTCAGCAGATTCATTATCAGCTGCAGCTTGTGCCAACTTAAATGAATCTCCACGAATATCGGCAAAGGCAATTACTTCATCTCGCTGGTAATGATGTCCTAAAACCATTGCGCTAGATCCCAATGTGGCTCGTGCAGCTTTGGCTCTGGCAACTAGATCTGGATCACTTGGTGAAGGTAGGGCGCCATCGCAGGAAACTCCGCGCTCACTTTTAAGATCGCTCTGCTTACCTAGAAGCAATACCTCGGTTATTCCCATAGCCAGAGTGTAAACGCTCACAGGTTTTGGTGCAGAAATCATCTGAATTTACTAGTAACCTATGAGCCTAGGTAAACATTGGAGAGTAGTGAGTATGAGCACAGAGACAACAAGCACAACTGATCTTTCAATATCTACAAAGGGTATTTCGCTTACCGATGTTGCTGCTGAAAAGGTTTCTGCTTTACTTATTCAAGAAGGCCGAGATGATTTAAGTCTTCGCGTTGCAGTTCAACCAGGTGGTTGTTCTGGACTTCGCTACCAACTTTACTTTGATGATCGCCAATTAGATGGTGATACTGTCACTGAATTTGCCGGCGGAAAAGTTAAAGTAGTAACTGACAAAATGAGTACGCCTTATTTGATGGGCGCTTCAATCGATTTCGTTGATACTATCCAAAAGCAAGGGTTCACAATTGATAATCCAAATGCTCAAGGATCTTGTGCCTGTGGAGATTCCTTTAACTAACTTTTTCTAAGCTTTAAAACATTACTCTTTAGAGCTTGGCAAAAATCCTTTACCGTTTCTTCAGTCATTTCTTTATGTAGGGTCAATCTAATATTTCCTGTAATTGGTCTATTCATGGCTGCTAATACATGGCTTGGCTGCATATCTGCAGACTTACAGGCTGAGCCAGAATCGACTGCATATCCAGAATCCTCTAGTGCCAGCAAAAGACGGTCTGCTTCAATACCTTTGATCGAAATTGAAATGTTTTTACTAAGTCCACCTATATTTGATGCAATGTCTACATCATCTATTTGCTCAGCGATAAAATCAAGAATAAATTTTTTTAACTTTAGGCGGATATCAATTTGAACTGCGTAGTTTTCTATGGCTACCGCACTAGCTAGAACCAATGCAAGTGAATAAGAGTTAGGCACCCTAGTTAGATCATTGTGAGGAAGGGGATTGCGCCACTTAGAATTGGATTTAATCACTAAAACTCCAACTCCGCTTGGTCCTGCCCAACTTGTGCTATCAAATAGTGCACTTTGATATTCAAAATCTGGCAAATGGTCTATTCCACTGCTTGTGCAATCGGCAAAGATCTGACATTTACTAGTTGGAGCCTTTTGGATATTTCCAGTTTCTCCATTTGCAACCTGCCAAATCAAAAGATCTGATTCTGATACTGACCCCTCCTGAATTACTCCCTGATCATTTACTGGAAGAATTGTTAAATCTCTTCCTGCCTTGTCTTCAACGGCGGCAATGGCAAACACTTTTTGTCGGTCAATTGCTGAGTAATAAAATTTACTTTCTTTAGTCAGCAGCCCTTGAATACCAATCTGAAACCCAAGATCGGTCTCACCCAAAAATTCAATCTCATCAGTTCTTACATTTAGTTGCTTAGCAAAACTTTCCTTAGCTTGCTGTAATAGCAGTGCAGTTTGGCGTGATTGGTTATTTAACTTAGTTGGATCTGGCCAACCCTTAGAAAAAAGCTCGGATAACAAGGATGTCGCTGCAGGGTGTAGCACTCTTTCCTGCTGGAAGTTGCCTGTGATGCGAACCACCTATTACCCCCATCCAAGCCAGTGCGACATTGTTAGAGCAGAAGGTTATCCTTAACCCTATGCATCTGCCTCACCATAAGCCAGTACTGGGATTAGTTGCACTTACTCCTCTACTTGCCGGATGTGCAAATGGCGAAGTCTCAGGTCTTGGTTTTGAAGAGGGCATTTCTAGCGTTAATGATCAAGCACTGTCGCTTTGGCAGGGGGCCTGGATAGCTGGAGCAGTAGTTGGAATTATTACCTTAATCTTAATTTTATGGCCCGTATTCTTTCATCGTAAAAAAGATGAGAACTTTCCAAAGCAAACTCAGTACAACATTCCAGTTGAGATCGCCTACACATTAATTCCATTTTTAATCGTAGCCGTCCTTTTTTATTTCACAGTTCAGCGCGAATCAAAAATAGTCAAGATCTCACCTGACTCACAAGTTTCACACTTTATTGATGTAGTTGGATTTCAATGGTCCTGGCAGTTTAAATATCGAGATGCCGGAGATTTTAAGAGCGCAACCGTAACTGGCACACCGGCACAACCACCAACGCTTTACTTACCACAGGGGCAAAAAGTTCGCTTCACTTTAGATGCAAATGATGTAGTTCATGGTTTTTGGATTCCAGCATTTATGATCCAAATGCAAAATCTTCCAGGAGTAACAAATCAACTAGAGTTCACGGCCAATAAATTAGGAACTTATCCAGGCAGATGTAATATTTTATGTGGAAGAAATCACGCCCAGATGCTATTTAACGTTAAAGTTGTCACTTTAGAGGAGTATCAAAGTTATCTAGAAGGATTAGTAGCCGAAGAGAAAGCAGCCACCGCATGACCACCTATGCTCCCCGCCCAACCATTGCAACTGGTAGGCCAGCTCCAGCTCCTACATCTAAAGGACGTTTAGTTGTTAAGTGGCTGACCTCGACAGATCACAAAACCATTGGCTATTTATATTTAATGACATCATTTGCATGGTTTCTCATAGCGGGGCTACTTGCACTTGTATTAAGAGGAGAGCTTGCTCGTCCTGGCATGCAGTTTTTAAGTAATGAACAATACAATCAAGTATTTACAATGCATGGCACCATCATGTTGTTAATGTTTGCAACGCCTCTGTTCGTTGGCTTTGCTAATGTAATTATGCCGCTACAAATTGGTGCAGCCGATGTAGCTTTCCCAAGATTAAACATGCTTTCATATTGGCTATATTTATTTGGTGGTTTAATGGCCTTTGCTGGATTTTTAACGCCGGGCGGTGCTGCATCATTTGGTTGGACCGCATATGCGCCCCTTTCAAATGCGGAGTACTCACCTGGAATCGGAGCTGATCTTTGGCTTGTAGGACTTGCAATCGGTGGACTTGGAACAATTCTAGGTGGCGTTAATTTTGTAACCACAATATTAACTATGCGTGCGCCTGGAATGACGATGTTTAGAATGTCAATATTTAGTTGGAATGTTTTGTTAACCTCCATTTTGGTTTTGATTGCATTCCCACCACTTGCTGCAGCATTTTTGGCACTTGAATCTGACCGATTATTTGGCTCTCATATCTTTGATCCGGCTAATGGCGGAGCTATGTTATGGCAGCATTTATTTTGGTTCTTTGGCCATCCTGAGGTGTACATCTTGGCGCTGCCATTTTTTGGAATTGCTACTGAAATTTTGCCAGTTTTCTCACGTAAGCCAATCTTTGGCTACAAAGGCTTGATTGCAGCCACTATTGCAATCGCAGCCTTATCTGTTGCTGTTTGGGCACACCATATGTACGCAAGCGGACAAGTCCTACTGCCATTCTTCTCATTTATGACTTTCCTAATTGGTGTTCCAACTGGTGTTAAATTCTTCAACTGGATTGGCACCATGTGGCGTGGTTCGGTGACCTTTGAAACTCCAATGCTTTGGGTAATGGGATTTTTGGTTACATTCTTATTTGGTGGAATTACCGGAATTATTTTGGCTTCACCGCCACTTGATTTTGCAGTCTCAGCTTCCTACTTCGTAGTTGCTCACTTCCACTATGTGTTATTTGGAACCGTGGTATTTGCTATGTTTGCTGGTTTTTACTTCTGGTGGCCTAAATTTACGGGAAGAATGCTCAATGAAACTCTTGGAAAAATTCATTTCTGGACATTGTTCTTTGGTTTCCACTTAACATTTTTGATCCAGCACTGGATGGGAATTAAGGGCTTTCCACGTAGATATGCTGATTATTTAGCCAGTGATGGCTTTACCTTTATGAATATGGTTTCAACTGTTGGTTCAGGATTACTGGCGCTTTCCATGATTCCATTCGCTATGAATCTATGGATTACCAGAAATTCACCTAAGGTAGAAACTGATGATCCATGGGGCTATGGCTCATCCCTAGAGTGGGCAACCTCATGTCCACCACCTAGACATAACTTCACTTCTATGCCAAGAATTAGAAGCGAAAGACCAGCTTTTGATCTTCACTACCCACACATGGCACAGAAAGCTAAGCATTAATGAAGACTAGTTGGATTTTGTTTGTTGGCTTAGCAATTTTTTATGCGATTTTGACAGTTATCTATTGGCAGGTTGGGGGAGAGCCAGTTGGCATAACTGCAATTGCATTAAGTGCAGGCCTTGCTTTGATTGTTGGCTTCTACCTTTGGTTCACAGATCGCAGATTAGGAAATTTATTACCGGAGGATAATCAGCAAGGTGAAATTGCAGATTCAGCGGGTGAATTAGGATTTTTTTCACCCCACTCTTGGTGGCCACTTCCAGTTGCATTATCTGCATGTGCGGTTGGATTAGGTTTAATTATAGGTTGGTGGCTAGCTTTAATCGGAGTGGGGGTCTTAATTATTTCAATTTTCGGCCTAGTACTCGAATATGAACGCCCTTCAACCTCAGCACACTAATCATGAAAGATAGAGCTGAGATAGTAGATACTCAGATTCCACTCTATTTTAAGGTTCAGATTGAAATAAAAGCACCAGCCAGTAAGATCTTTGATTTTATCTCAAGACCAAATAACCATCCTTTAATGGATGGATCTGGCACGGTAAAGGGCGCATTTAAAGGTCCAGATAAGCTCTATTTAGGAGCAAAGTTTGGAATGAAAATGAGGCTAGGGATTCCATATTTTGTAACTAATCAGGTTGTAGAGTTCAAAGAAAATCATGTAATTGCTTGGCAACACTTAATGAAAAACGTGTGGCGGTATGAACTTCAAAAAATTGATGACAATACAACTCTTGTGATTGAAAGTTGGGATGGAAGAGCGGCATTATCAAAATGGTGGGTTAGCGATGCCGGAAAGTGGGTTCCAAAAGCTATGGCAAAGACATTAGTAAACTTAAAGCAAATTTGCCAAGCTTCATAATTTTTAACGATTTATTAGGGGATCAATTATCGATGCCAAGATACTGGCTCGCTTAGTTAATTTCTCTTCAAAATCTGCGGCAACTGTGGCTTTAAATCCAGCATTTACAGCAAGATAGCG
>CAIUBS010000074.1 GCA_903897475.1 uncultured Actinomycetes bacterium
AATTCAATAGCTTTAGAAAGTGTTAATTCATCTGGCGCCATTTCTTCTGGAATATTTGCATACTTACGTTCTTCGCCAGTGCCTTGTTGAAGATATGCACCAAATCTTCCAACTCTAATCTCAATATCTTCACCCATCTTCATGGTATTTATTGCTTGAGCATCTATTGCGCCAAGATCTGCCGATAAATCTGCTAGACCTGGATTGTTTTCACTTCCATAAAAGAACTTAGTTAGCCAAGCAACTCTTTCTTCTTCTCCGTTTGCAATCTTGTCTAGGTCTTCTTCCATTGATGCGGTGAATTCATAATCAATTAATTTTGTGAAATGTTGCTCTAGTAATCCTGTGACTGAAAATGCCAAGAAAGTTGGAACCAAGGCCCGACCTCGTTTTGCTACATAGCCTCGATCTTGAATTGTTTGCATAATTGATGCAAAAGTTGAAGGCCGACCAATTCCTAACTCCTCTAACTTTTTTACTAAAGTTGGTTCGGTATATCTAGCTGGTGGTTTGGTCTCATGTCCCTCACAGTTGTATCCATTGACTGCAATTTTTTCTCCCACACTCATTGCTGGCAATCTACGATCTATCTCTTCGGTATCAGCTTTTTCTTCAACAATATCCTCATAAGCAGATAGAAAACCAGGAAATACAATTACAGATCCATTAGCTCTAAATATTGCATCATCTCCAGATTTAGTCTTCACATCAAAATCAACTCGCATTTGTTGTTTCTTTGCATCAGCCATTTGAGATGCAATCGTTCGCTTCCAAATTAAATCGTAAAGTGCAAACTCATCTCTTGAAAGTTCTGGAGCTAATTCACCTGGAGTTCTAAATGAATCACCAGCGGGTCTTATGGCCTCATGTGCTTCTTGCGCATTTTTAGTTTTGCCTTCATAAATACGTGGTGAATCTAGCACAGATTCTTTTCCATATAAGGACTGAGCTGATGATCTAGCTGCACCTATTGCTGTAGATGAAAGTGTTACTGAGTCTGTTCGCATGTAAGTTATATAGCCATTCTCATATAACCGCTGCGCAATTCGCATTGTTAGTTGCGCGCCCCACCCAAGTCTGGAACCAGCATCTTGTTGCATGGTTGAAGTTGTAAAAGGAGGTTTTGGTCGTTCAGTTCTTGGTGATTCCTCTAATGATTTAACAATTAAAGACTGATTTGAAAGTGACTGCACTAATTCGCGAGCTGATGCTTCATCTAGTAATAAAATATTTTCAACAGATTTTTCTTTTATTCCACCACTTGAATCAAAATCATTTGTTGCAGCCACTCGCTTACCATTTAAAGACAAAAGTCTTGCATTAAAGCCTGGCGCACATTGAGCACTTAAATCCCACCAACTAGATGAAATAAATGCCATACGCTCGCGTTCGCGTTCAACTATTAACCTAGTAGCAACAGATTGAACTCTACCTGCTGAAATTCTAGGCATTACTTTTTTCCAAAGCACTGGAGATAACCGATAACCATAAAGTCGATCTAATACTCTGCGAGTTTCTTGTGCATCTACTAATCGATAATCTAGATCTCGTGTTTCTTTAGCTGCTTTTTGAATAGCATCTTTGGTTATTTCATGAAATACCATTCGCCTTACTGGAATTTTTGGCCGTAGTACTTCAATTAAATGCCAAGCAATAGCCTCACCTTCACGATCCTCATCTGTTGCCAGAATTAACTCTTCGGCATTTTTCATTAACTCTTTTAACTC
>CAIUBS010000075.1 GCA_903897475.1 uncultured Actinomycetes bacterium
CATTAATCCACGGGTTACATCAGGGGCATTAGCTGGGCCGAAGGGATATGTAATCTCTTGGGGTGAGCGGGAGTTAAATCAACTTGGATTTACTGATGAACAGTTAATGATTGGTGGTTACATCATTAAAACCACATTAGTTAAAGAGGCGCAAGAAGCAGCAGTCTTTGCTGTAAATAAGGAAGCACCAACAAAAGCTCCGGAAAATCTTCATATTGGGTTAGTTGCAATTAAACCTGGCACCGGTGAAATCCTGGCTATGTATGGTGGCCAAGATTATTTAAAGTATCAATTTAACGCTGCAACTCAAGGAATTACCTCAGGTGGTTCATCATTTAAAGCATTTACATTGATTGCTGCATTAGAGCAAGGAATTCCGTTGTCTTCAGTTTGGAATGGCGATTCTCCAAAAGTTTATGATGATGGAATTGGCCGGCCTTATCCAGTAAATAATTATGGTGGGGAAAGTTGGGGTGATCTTTCTTTACTTACTGCAACTGAAAAATCAGTTAACACTATTTATGTACCTCTTGGAATGAAAGCTGGTTTAGAAAAAGTAGTAGATGTTGCAAGACGTGCTGGAATACCAGAGTCAGTAGAGATGGTGGCATCGCCTTCAGTGTCGCTTGGTTCTGCAAGCCCACATGTAATTGATCTAGCAAATGCCTACGCAACCTTTGCAGCTAATGGGGTTTATGCCAAGCCATTTATTATTAATGAAGTGCAAGGACCAAATAAAGGAATTTTGTATCAGGGAAGAATTCAAGCCCAAGAGGTATTTAGTAAAGATGTAATGGCAGATTTAACTTATGCATTAAGTAAGGCCACATCCTCTGGAACTGCAGCAGTTGTTGGCGCAAGAGTTGCAAGGCCTACAGCTGGAAAAACTGGAACCTCTAATGACAACGCCTCTGCTTGGTTTAATGGATATACACCAGAGGTAGCAGCATCTGTAGCTTTTTATCGTGATGATGCCACTCAAACCTTAAATGGTATTGGTGGATTAACCTCAGTTACCGGTGGATCTTTTCCAGCAAGAATTTGGGCTGAATTTGTTAAAAAATATTTAGCAAAGGCGCCAGTTCAAGAATTCCCATCCCCAGTATTTATTGGCGGAAGTGAACCTGTTAGCTACGTAAATGCTGTACCGGAGATGGATCCAGCATTAATCCCACCATCACCTTCACCATCACCAAAGAAGAAAAAGAGTTAACCTTTGCTTACCAAATCGGTAAGTAAAGTATTTGTTTTAGTAGTTTTACTTTCAGCTTTTTTATCTTTTCTAAAATTTAATTACTGTAGGGCAACAGATTGGGCATCTCCAGGCAATTATGTCCACGCTTGTTATACCGATATTCCTGCACTATTTTCAGAGCGAGATTTAGATACCAATACCTTCCCTTACCAGTCATCATTTAACTCAATGGAGTATCCACCAATAATTGGCCTTGGTAATTGGCTAATTAGTTTTATCACCCCAGACGATAATTCACATAGGTGGTTTTTCGATATTAATGCTGCAATAATTATTATTCTATTTCTAATTTCAGCCTTAATAGTTAGAAAGATAAAACCAGAGTACTCATATCTTTATCCAGTAGCGCCTGCAGTTGCTGCATCTTTATTTATTAATTGGGATCTCTGGGCAACTGCTAGTGCTTTAGCTGCAATCTATTACTTTGATAAGAAAAAGTATGATGCAAGTAGTATTTGGTTAGGTATTTCAATTGCTACCAAGTTTTTTCCAATCGTATTTTTACTACCGATTGCCGTAATATTTTATAAGCAAAAAAAACTAAGTGAGTTTTATTCATACTTATTTAGGACCATCTTAATTACTTTAGCTTTTAACCTACCACTTGCAATTATTTACTTTGATGGCTGGTGGCGCTTTTTTAGATTGAACTTAAATAGAGCAGATGATTTTGGCTCAATTTGGTATGCGCTTAATTTACTTGGATTTAAAATGCCTTTGATTAATTATCTTTATACAATTATTACGGTTGCACTTTTTATAAGCCTTGCAATATTTTTAATTAAATTACCAGTAACACCAAATTTAGCCCAATTGGCATTTTTTGCTGTGGTAGTTTTTACAACTACAAGTAAGGTTTACTCACCGCAATATATTTTGTGGCTTACCCCCCTTGCAGTTATTGCCTTAACAAAAGCAAGTCAGCAAATATCTTTTTGGTTTTGGCAAGCAACTGAAATTATTTACCACCTAGCAATTTGGCAGTATTTAGCTGGCTATAGCGGAGCTAGCTTTGGTTTACCTTCTGGGGGTTATGCAATCGCATCCCTACTTAGAGTGGTTGGAGTAATTGCCTTTACCTACGTTTTACTGCGGGAAATAAGCGCAAGATCCACAGTTAAAAAGAGTTAATTTCCAACTTTTACCCCCTTACGGCTACCCTTTACCCCAACACCTGCCGCGGAAATCCCGTGGCCGCTTTAGTCCAGAGGTGGATATAAAAATGCGTCGTTATGAACTCATGGTCATTTTGGACCCTGATTTAGAAGAAAAAACAGTAGCTCCAAGTCTTGAAACTTATCTAAAGATAATTAAAGACGGTGGCGGCAAAGTAGATAAGTTAGATATCTGGGGTAAGCGCCGTATGGCCTTTGAAATAAATAAAAAAGGTGAAGGCATTTACGCAGTTATCGATATGCACTCAGAGCCAGCATCAGTTAAAGAGTTGGATCGCCAACTTAATTTAAATGAATCTGTGCTTCGCACCAAAGTTGTTCGTCCAGAGTAAGTCCCACAACCAAAAAATAAACAACAAGCATCTAAAGTAGAGAAACGGGAGAAATAAAATGGCAGCAGGCGATACCAACCTAACAATGATTGGTAACTTAGTAAGTGATCCAGAGTTACGCTTTACTCCATCCGGAGCAGCAGTAGCAAAGTTCACTGTGGCATCAACACCACGTTACTTAGATAAGAACACAAATGAGTGGAAAGATGGCGATAGCCTCTTTCTACAATGCCAAATTTGGCGACAGGCTGCAGAAAATGTTGCTGAGTCGTTAACTAAAGGTATGCGCGTTATTGTTTCAGGACGTCTAAAGCAACGCTCTTATGAAACTAAAGAGGGCGAAAAGCGAACTGTGTTTGAGGTTGAAGTTGATGAAGTAGGTCCATCACTTCGCAATGCAACCGCTAAGGTAACTAAAACTGCC
>CAIUBS010000076.1 GCA_903897475.1 uncultured Actinomycetes bacterium
CAAAAATAATGTGTCTAGATTTAACCCAACTAATTACATCTGAAACAATCTCAAATGGAATATCTTGCGGAATTACCGCCATACCACCACGGCGAGCAACAGTTTCAGCCATTCTGCGACCACTTATTGCAGTCATATTTGCAACTACTAGCGGTATTGTTGTGCCAGTGTTATCAGTAGCGCTTAAATCAACATCCATTCGACTTGATAATTGTGAATAGGACGGGACCATAAAAACATCGTCATAGGTCAGATCGTGATTTGGGGTATTTATGAAACGCACGTGGGGAAATTATACTCGCTAAATGCACTCCCCAGAGACAGTTAATTACCTATCTACCTTACGTAGAAAGCCGCAGATAAGCGTGCACATTGTTTGTTTGGGCAATATTTGTCGATCCCCTATCGCCAACGCCGTACTTCTTGGCTTAACAAAGGATCTGATTACACCAAAGGTAATAGTAGATAGCTCAGGGACTGGCAGTTGGCACGTTGGTCAAGGCGCAGCAAGTAACTCAAAGTTAGCTTGGCAATCAGCAGGTTATGAGTACAAACATATTGCCAAACAATTTTCTAGAGAAAATTTCTTAAAACATGATTTGATTTTAGCGATGGATCTAAATAACCGAAGTGAAATCTTAAAGTTGGCCAAGAGTGATGCCGATAAAAGTAAGGTATTTATGTTTACCTCATTTGATCCTACTAAAAGTAAGATCGATCCAGATGGGGATGAGGGTAGGAAGCTCTCAGTGCCTGATCCATATGGTGGTCCACTTAGCGAGTTTGAGTCTGTGCTCAAAGTTATTGAGTCAGCAGCAATTGGCTTTGTGGCATGGGTGCGTTCCTAAGTATTTCCCACCCAACCTACAGGTTAAACTGCTAGGGTTATTGGAAAGCTACCTAGTTAAATCGAAAGGTGAAACTTGTCAGATCACTCAGAGGGTGAAGATAACTCAGAAGAGATAATTACCGAAGAGATGCTTTGGGAAAAAATTCCTGAAGTGCAAGGCTTAGATCGAGCTAATACCTATTATGAATTAAGTGCGCGAATTTATGCACGTGGTCAATATGATGAAGCGTTAGCGCTGGCAGAGACAGCGCGTGATATTTATGCAGATTTAGGTGCAATTGCTCCAGCAGAGGGATTAGCTCAGGCTTACTCTGCAATTGGTTATAACTTAAATCAATTAAAGCGAATGAATGAAGCTGCAACTGCAATGAGTAAGGCGGTTGAGTTATTAAGAGAAACTAAATCACCTATGGCAATTGAACTTGCCTGCACTTTGGGTGAGTGGTGGTATGGATCAAAAGAGTATGAAAAAACAATAGAGTGCATGAATCAGTGTGTTCAAGAACATTTAGTTGATGGAAATGATTCTGGCGCAGCTAATGATTTACATTTAATTGGATGTGCATATAGAGAGAGTAAGAATTACAGCAAGGCGTTAGAAGCTTTTAAAGAGTCTCGGGCATTGTTTAAGAAGTTAAAAGAGGTTATCAATGTGGCTAGATGTGATCAAAAGATTGCCCACTGCTTAACTGAACTAGGAGATGCAGA
>CAIUBS010000077.1 GCA_903897475.1 uncultured Actinomycetes bacterium
GCTAGACCCAATCAACAAACCGTAGAGCGGGTACTGCCAAGCGTCGGACTATTGCAAAGTCTAACCTGCTATTGGCTAATTGCGAAAAGAGATGTATAAATCTCTTACTGCACTTAGAGCATCGGTGGACTGGGGAAGGTCACATCGGGTGATCTAAAGGCAGGTACTCGTGGGTAATACTCAAAATTATGCTGGGCGAATACATATTTACTCTGCGCCAGCAGCACTTACTCAACATATTGAGTGGGCGATTAATCAGCATCTAAATCAGGTAGTAAAAATTACCTGGCTATCGCAGCCGCTATTGCCAGGCTGCCTGGCCACAGATCTAGAGTATAAAAGCAAGCTGCCAGTAGCTGCCAAGATAGCAACTGCTCTTAAGGGCTGGCACTACATTCGATTTGAAATTAGGCAAATTAATTTATCAACTACAGATGCAGTTTTGTATCGAGTAACGCCAGATCTAGGTTTACATCAAGCATCCCTTGCATCTAACGGGGATGTAGTAATTAATGAAAATCAATTAAGTCAAATTATTAATAACTCTTACTCACATAAAATGTTGAAAAGTAATCTTGAGAACGCTCTGGGTGTTAATTGGGAGATTGAGTTAGAGCCATATCGACTCGCGCTCGCATCTGGCATGGCAGAAAGTATTAGTAAAAGTGGCTAGGATTAAGGTATGAAATTTGAAGCAAGTGATCGGATTAAATTTGCATCTGCAGTTTTAGCTGCTGCAATTTTATCCTCTGGTTTAACCCTTGGTCTTTATAAAGTTGGCGGCGGATTGGCAGCACGTGCTGGTAATGCCATCACAGTAACCGGCACAGCCTCTGAGGATGCAAAGGCAGATAATGCAGTTTGGAGTTTGAATTTAAATGAATCTCAGTCAACACTTGCCACATCTGTAAAAAAGATTGATGCTTCAGCTGATGCGCTAAAAAAGTATTTGTTAAATGGTGGAGTTAGTGCTGATCAAATTGAGCTTGGGCCAATTAATAGCAATGCAGTAATGGAGTACTCCAATGGAAACCCAACTGGTCGAATTCTTGCCTACCAGGCATATCGAACTGTGACAGTTAGAACTAAGGATGTTGAATTAGTATCCAAGTTAAGTAATGACATTGGCACACTCCTTGCAACTGGAGTTAATGTTGGAAATTATGGACCTGCTTATTATCTTTCAACTCTAGATCAAATGCGGGCTAAGTTATTGGCAGCTGCTATGCAGGATGCCAAGGAGAGAGCTAAAGCAATTACTGAAGCAGTAGGTGGGCAGGTTGGACCACTACTTTCAGTTTCAACTGGACCAACGCAGGTAACAACTAGAGATTCCCTAGATCGCTCAGCCGGTGGTTTTTATGATGTTTCAACAATTGATAAGACGGTCAATGTCACACTCTCTGCGAGTTTTAAAACCAGTTAAAGCGCATATCGGAATAGCAAAAAATATTACTATCCAGTAACATCGCGGTATGAAAATCGCAGTCTGTATTAAACAGGTTCCAGACTCTTGGGCTGAGAAAAAAATGGCTGGTGGAGTTTTAGATCGGGCCAATGTTGATGCGGTATTAAATGATTTAGATGAGTATGCAGTTGAAGAGGCACTTCGCATTGTGGAAGCAAACTCACCAACAAAAGAGGCTGGTGAAGCAAGTGGCCATAGCATCACATTAATTTCAATGGGCCCAGAACGTGCAACTGAAGCAATAAGAAAAGCACTCTCAATGGGCGCAGATGATGCAATATTAATAAGCGATCCAGCTCTAGCTGGCTCTGATGCACTTGCTACTTCATTAGTTTTATCTGAGGTGATCAAAGCTGGAAATTATGATCTAGTTATCTGCGGTACTGAAAGTACTGATGCCAGAATGAGTGTGGTACCAGCGATGATTGCTGAGCGGCTTTCGTGGGCGCAGTTAACATTTGCCGGCAAGGTTAAAGTAGATCCAGCAGCAAAGAGTGTTGAGATTGAAAGAATTACTGAGTTTGGAAATCAGGTAATGAGCGCAGCATTTCCTGCAGTACTTTCTGTAATTGAAAAAATTAATGAGCCAAGATATCCATCCTTTAAGGGAATTATGGCGGCAAAGAAAAAAACCATTACCACAATGAATTTAGCTCAGACCTCAGTTGCATCTACTGCAGTTGGCGCCTCTGCAGCCTGGAGCACAGTAAAGGATGCGCTACCAAGGCCACCAAGGGGAGCTGGGGTTAAGTTAACTGATGAAGGCAGCGGTGGCGAAAAATTAGTTGAGTTTTTAGTAGAAAAGAGATTGGCATGAGTAGCGTTATATTTTTAGTAGATCACAGTGGCGGCAAAGTTGCCAAGGCATCAGGTGAGCTTGCCACCTTTGCTAAAAGTATTGGTGAGTCAATCGCGGTGGTATTTGCATCAAATCCAGCTGAAGTAATTTCCCAATTAAATAATATTTCAGTGGATAAAGTTATTACTGCAACTGGAGATTGGGATAAGTATGGCCCGGCGGCAATTGCTGATGGCTTAGCCCAAATAATTGCTGCTAAGAAACCAAATGCATTGTTAATTACTTCAACTGCAACTGGTAAAGAGATAGCAGCAAGAGTTGCAGTTAAAACTAACTCAGGCATTATTACCGATGCTGTTGGTGTTGATAAGGATTTAATTACTACCCAATCAGTCTTTGGTGGATCGACAACTGTCCACTCTGCTGTTACAACTGGGATTTCCGTAATTACATTAAGAGCTAACTCAATAGAGCCAGTAGCAGCATCATCTACTCCAGCAGTAGAGGAGTTTGCAGTTAATATTTCAGATGCAGCAAAACTTGCCACTATTACTAGCGCAACTGCTGCGGTAAAAGGTGGCAGGCCAGAGTTAACTGAGGCCTCTATTGTAGTTTCAGGTGGTCGTGGCACAAATGGAGATTTCAAACCTGTTGAGGCATTAGCTGATGCATTAGGTGCTGCAGTTGGCGCATCCCGTGCTGCAACTGATGCTGGTTGGTATCCACACTCACATCAAGTAGGTCAAACTGGTAAAACTGTTTCACCACAACTTTATGTGGCAGCTGGAATCTCTGGTGCAATTCAACACCGTGCTGGTATGCAAACATCAAAAACAATTGTGGCAATAAATAAAGATCCAGAGGCCCCAATACTTGAGATTGCAGATTTTGCAGTAATTGGTGATCTATTTAATGTTTTGCCACAGGCAACGGAGAAGATAAAGGCTCGAAAAGCCTAATTACTTCAAGGTCAGGTGCAACCTTTAGACTTAGCATGTGCCTATCTACTTTGATCATGCTGCAACAACTGCCATGGTCGAGCCAGCAATTACAGCCTTAACTGAAGCTTTAAAAAAATTAGGTAACGCATCCTCTTTGCACTCAGCTGGCAGAGCAGCACGGAAAGATCTAGAGCAAGCAAGAGAGATGATTGCGCAAGCTGTTGATTGCGCCCCAAGTGAGGTGGTCTTTACCTCAACTGGAACTGAGGCAAATAATCTAGCTATCAAAGGTTTGTATTGGCAGGGGGTAAAAAGTGGCAAGCAGGTAATTATGACCTCAACCTTTGAACACCATGCTGTAGCTGATCCAATAAATTGGTTAGCAGAGCATGAGGGTGCTCAAGTTATTCAAATAGGTGTTGATCGAAAGGGCTTTGTTGATTTAGGTGAACTTAAAGAAAAAGTAAATGAGCATAAAAACAAGATTGCCCTAATCTCAATTATGCACTCAAATAATGAGGTCGCAACGATGCAGGATATTGATCAAGTAGTAAAAATTGCTGCAGGTATTCCAGTTCACTCTGATTGTGTTCAAAGCTTTGGAAAGGTCGATTTATCCTTTAATAAATTGGGATTAACTGCTGCCACAATTAGTGCCCATAAAATCGGTGGACCACTTGGAGTTGCTGCTTTAATATTAAAACGTGGGCTAGATATTGAGCCGGTTCTACATGGTGGCGGTCAAGAGCGAGATCTTAGAAGTGGCACATTTAATGTCCCAGGAATTATCTCATTTGCAGCTGCTGCAAAAAATGCAGTTGAAAATCGAAAAGAGCGCCAGCTTAAGGTTAGAGAGTTAAAACAAGAGTTAATTCAAACAGTTAAGAAAAATATCTCCGATGCCTGGGTTAATGGGGATTTAGAAAAAAGTTTGCCTGGAATAGTCTCTATTACATTTCCTAAAACTGATTCAGAGGGTTTACTGCTACTACTAGATGCTGAAGGGATTGCCTGCTCAACTGGCTCTGCTTGTAGTGCTGGTGTGCAGCGGCCATCTCATGTGTTGTTAGCTATGGGATTAAGTGAGGATGAAACTACCTCTACCTTGCGGTTTTCCCTAAGTCACACAAATACAATTAATGAAATAGCAAAGCTGGGCTCAGTTATTGCCACAGTTGTTGCCAGATCGAAAGCAGCCTCGGGAAAGAAATGAAAAAACTAAAGGTAATAGCTGCAATGAGTGGCGGAGTGGATTCGGCTGTTGCTGCGGCTCGTGCAGTTGATGCTGGCTATGAGGTAGTCGGAGTGCATTTAGCATTATCTAGTAATCCAAAGAAGTATAGATCTGGAGCTAGAGGCTGCTGCACAATCGAAGATTCCCATGATGCTAGGCGTGCTGCTGATGTCATTGGTATTCCTTTTTATATTTGGGATATGGCAGAGGAGTTTCATAAAGGTGTAGTTGAAAACTTTTTATCTGAGTATCAAGCAGGTAGAACGCCAAATCCATGCCTTAGGTGTAATGAAAAGATTAAATTTGAAGCAGTCTTAGATCGAGCCAAAGCATTGGGCTTTGATGGTGTAGTAACTGGTCATTATGCAATTACAAAAGATGGACCAGATGGAAAAACATTACATCGTGCAGCCGATATTGATAAGGATCAATCCTATGTATTAGCTGTACTTCGAACTGATCAGATAGAGGGTGCCATATTTCCATTGGGCGATACGGTAAAAACTGATACTCGCAAAGAGGCAAAGGAGCGGGGATTATTTGTTGCCAATAAACCTGATTCACATGATATTTGTTTTGTGCCATCTGGAGATAACGCCGGTTGGTTAAGAGAGAGATTAGGTTCTGAAACTGGTGACATAGTAGATCAAAGTGGTAAAAAATTAGGTGAACATAAAGGTGCTTACACCTACACAATTGGTCAACGTCGAGGGCTTGCACTTACTGTGCCAGATAAAAGTGGTGAGCCAAGATATGTATTAAAGATTGAGCCAAAAAGTAATACGGTGGTAGTTGGAACCCATGAAGAGTTAGCTGTTACAACTATTGTTGGAACACCACCTATTTGGTGCGGACCTGTTCCTGAATTAAACAAGGAATTGCGAGGTTTTGCTCAGGTAAGAGCACATGGCGTCCCACTTGCGACCAGCTATAAATTTGATGGCAGTAACTTAATTGCTAATTTGGATGA
>CAIUBS010000078.1 GCA_903897475.1 uncultured Actinomycetes bacterium
ATAATCACTGAAGTTGGTCCGAAGTGTTCTTCAAGTAGATCTGCATGCTGACCTACCTCTGACCAATTCGAAATAAAAATATTTGGTGTAACCCCAAAACCTTCAGTATTTGTGACTCCTGAAATTACCTCTAATCCTTTCGATGTTGAAAGTTTGGCAGTTGCATCATTGAATCTGTTTGCAATTGCCTTATTTAGTAAGGGCGAAACCATTTGTTGTGATACATAAGATTTAACTTGATCAATGAACTTATCACCTACTGAATCATTAGGAATGATAATTATTCCTGGCTTAGTGCAAAATTGTCCTGACCCTAGCAAGGCTGAATCCATGGCAGCTTTTGCTAATTCATCGGCTTTTTCACTCAGCGCAGTCGGTGTAAAGAAAACTGGATTCAATGACCCCATCTCTGCATAAACTGGGATTGGTACGGATCTTTCTTGTGCTAACTTAAGTAACAATTTTCCAACCAGCGCAGATCCTGTAAAGCCAATTGCAGTAACTTCTGGAGCTTTTGCTAACCAGTGAGTTATCTCTGGATTTACGCCTTGAACGATTGCAAATAACTCTTTTGGTAATCCGTGTGACTCAATTGCTTTAATTACCGCTTCATAAACTAATTGACAGGTATTTGGATGTGATGGATGTGCTTTAACTACTACCGGACAACCAGCAGCTAACGCAGATGCGGTATCGCCACCTGCAACTGAAAACGCTAATGGAAAATTAGATGCTGCAAATACTGCGACAACTCCTAGCGGTTGCTGTGATTTCCTAAGATCTGGTCGAGCAACTGGTAAAAAATTTGGATCTGCTAAATCTATAATTGGTAAGAGGTGGCCACCTGTTTTTACTAAATTTGCAAAAGCACGAATTTGAATAACCGTTCGCATAACTTCACCATTTAGTCTTGGTAGAGGTAAGGCAGTCTCTAGGTGTGCAATCTGTGCCAAGTTTTCCTTTTCAACTTCGATTGCATCTGCGATTGAATTTAGAACAGCTGCACGCTTATTTGGGTCAGTGTTAGCTAATTTATCTTTAACACTATAGGCAGACTTGATGGCCTGGATAGTTTGTTTTTCATCCCACTCAATGATCTGGGCTCCTACGGGTTCACCAGTAGCTGGATTTTGAGCCGTAAAGGTTTTATTCACATTCCAACTATAACTATAACCTTTGCAAAAAAATATTTTAAAGACTTAAATCTCAGTATCTAGGAGAATTTCTACTCCGCTCAACCTTTGGTTGCCTCAAATTCCGCTTACTCCAACAGATGTTATGCCAATGACGTCTGCCATCTTGATCATGTTCAAGCCATGCCACAGTATGAGGAGTTGCCATTGGAATTAATTGATCACACCCTGGACATCTGTAAGGTTTATTTGAGGTTGAGCCACTAATTTTTCGAACAACATAGATTCCATCATTATGCTCTTCAATCGAATCACTAGATGTTGTGATTTCTCGCTCATCAAGATTTTCTGAGTGCCTAGATTTGCCTTTTGGCTTATTTCTGCGCGGACTCACAGGCTTATTCTCCCAAGTAAATTGAGTAATTATTACCAATTAGGCAAAGATGTCGCCATGAACACTGCTGCTGCAATAGAGGTCCGTGGCCTAGTTAAGAAGTATGCAAACAAAACAGCGGTTGCTGGAATTGATCTGACTGTCGAGCAAGGCGAAATTTTTGCACTTCTAGGCCCTAATGGTGCTGGAAAGACAACCACCGTCGAAATATTAGAGGGATATCGAAGCGCTAACTCAGGAGATATAAAAGTTTTAGGTTTTAATCCAGCAACCAAAGGCAGCGCAGGTCAAAAATGGAGAAATCGAATTGGAATAGTTTTGCAATCAGCAAGTGATGCGGCAGATCTTTCAGTTATTGAAACTGTCTCACACTTTGCTAATTACTATGAAAACCCAAAAGATATCGATCAAGTTATTAATGATGTTGGATTAACTGAGAAAATAGATTCCAAAGTTCATCAACTCTCAGGCGGTCAAAGACGAAGACTAGATGTTGCTCTTGGAATAATTGGATCCCCTGAGTTGCTATTTTTGGATGAACCTACAACTGGGTTTGATCCAGAGGCTAGAAGATCCTTTTGGGAATTGATTAGAACTTTAAAATCAGAGGGCACCACAATTCTACTTACTACTCACTACCTAGATGAGGCTCAAGAACTTGCAGACCGGGTTGGAGTTATTAATAATGGTAAATTAATTGAGATAGCTCCTCCTTCAACTTTAGGAGGTAGAAATACTGCACCAGCCAAAGTTACCTGGGTAGAAAATGGTATTAGTAAAGAGATTTTGACGAATAATCCAACCGAAGAGGTCCTAAAGTTAAATCAACATTTCAATGGCCAAATTCCTGAGCTGCAAGTATTAAGACCCAACCTAGAAGAAATTTATCTTCGGATGATTGGTGAAGTGAAATGAACTCTTTGAAAGTCACATTAAGAATTGGTCTGTTAAGAGGATCTCTTGAATTAAAACAGTTCTTACGTCAACGCGAATCAGTGGTTTTTACATTACTTTTTCCAGTTATATTACTTTTTATTTTTGGCTCAGTTTTCCAAGATACAATCGCACCAGGAGTAACATTTAGCCAATATTTTGTTGCAGGCATGATCGCATCCGGCTTAGTTAATACAGGATTCCAACAACTTGCAATTACGATACCAATGGAGAGAGATTCTGGCACCTTAAAGAGGCTTCGAGGAACACCAATGTCAGTGTCCTCATACTTTATTGGCAAAGCTTTACTAGTAACAATATTAATGATTCTGCAAACTGCGTTATTGCTCTTCTTTGGATCGGTTATGTTTGATTTAAATCTACCTACCGAAGCTTCCCTTTGGTGGAATTTCACTTGGTTAGTCATTTTAGGAAGTGCTTGCTCGACAGTTTTAGGAATTGCATTTTCAGTAGTTCCTAAAAGTGGACGTGGAGCTTCTGCAGTTGTTTCACCAATTGTTATTATTCTTCAGTTCTTCAGTGGTGTATTTTTTGTATTCACTTCATTGCCAATTTGGATGCAACAATTTGCCGCAATTTTTCCCCTCAAATGGTTAACTCAAGGGATGCGATCAGTATTTTTGCCGGAAGATTTCGCAACTCAAGAGGTAGCTGGAAGTTGGGAAATCGGAAAGAGTGCCCTAGTTTTAATTCTATGGTTAATTGTTGGATTAGTTATATCCATAAAGACTTTTAAATGGAGCAGAGAATGAAGGTAAAAAGTTTTCTAGCTCTACTGCTATGTTCAATAATGTTCACTGCAAATGTGCAGGCCGCAACCCCAACTCCTAAACCAACTAGTAAAGCCACGCCTACAAAGAAAGATACTGTTTCACCAACTACAAAAAATTCTATTAAGCCCGCCTCGACCAAGAAAGTTAGCACTTCGAAAGCTACTAAAAAGCCAGTAAAAAAGAAAAAGAAGAAGGTTAAGAAAACTGCAACCCCAATTCCTTCACCTTCGCCAATTTGGCCACCAGTTGGATTTACAAGCAACAAAGGAATCTATGCAAAGATTCCAAATGGCAAAGAGTTGCTAGGTTTGATTTCAGCTCAGAAAAGATTAGCTGCTGATGTAGTCAAATGTGAATCAAATGCTTGCGGTGCGGTAATTGTTGCTGCAGATTACTCATGTAAATGGTGGGAGATTAAGTCAACAGTATCTGGAACAGACTTAAATGAACCAAATAAAAAAGTACTCCTCGGTACTTTAAGAACAACTTATGGATCACTAAGTCCAAATACCTATGCAAACATTCTTCTGATTAGTGAAGAGCCATTATTTCTGCCTCAAACAGTAGATCCGGTTACCCAGCTGCCATCTCCAGCAACACCAAGAGCTGGCATAGTAGTAGGTAATATCTCAGCTACTTGCCATAAATCAGCAACAGATGAGAAGGTACC
Source organism: uncultured Actinomycetes bacterium (assembly GCA_903897475.1). GTDB lineage: Bacteria > Actinomycetota > Actinomycetes > Nanopelagicales > Nanopelagicaceae > Nanopelagicus. The sequence continues at coordinate 3,925 of CAIUBS010000078.1, forward strand.
AACAAATATTTATACCCCGGTGAAAAAGTAGTTTAGGAAAACGATGTTAGGTGGCATTAAT
>CAIUBS010000079.1 GCA_903897475.1 uncultured Actinomycetes bacterium
GCCCAAGCATGTAGTCAGTTAACTCTTCCGACATCTTTTTTGTTAATGTTGTGACCAATACTCGCTCATTTCGTTCGGCTCGAATCTTTATTTCATTGACTAAGTCATCAATTTGTCCTTTTATTGGTTTTACAACGATTTTTGGATCTACAAGCCCTGTAGGTCTAATAACCTGCTCAACAAAAGTATTATTTGTCTTTTCCAGTTCATATTTACCTGGTGTCGCTGATAAATAAACTTTCTGCCCACAACGATCTAAAAATTCTAAGAACTTTAGTGGCCTATTATCCATCGCACTTGGCAGTCTAAATCCATGTTCAACCAGCGTGCGCTTTCTTGCAGCATCACCCTCGAACATCGCACCAATCTGGGGAACTGTAACGTGGGATTCATCAATTACAACAAGAAAATCTTCTGGGAAATAATCAAGCAAGCAATTTGGAGCACTGCCCGGCTCTCTGCCATCTAAGTGCCTAGAGTAATTTTCAATGCCTGAACAAAAACCTAATTGCCGCATCATCTCAATATCAAAGGTAGTTCGCATTCTAATTCTCTGGGCCTCAAGTAATTTTCCAGATCTTTCAAACTCATCTACTCGCATTTCCATTTCTTTTTCTATGGCTGAGATTGCCCTCTCCATCGTCTCTGGCCCTGCTGCATAATGAGTTGCTGGAAATACATACATCTCACTTTCATCCCTAATGATTTCACCAGTAAGTGGGTGAAGTGTCATAATCTTTTCAATCTCATCGCCAAACATTTCAATTCTTAGGGCGTGCTCTTCATACATTGGAATAATTTCAATTGTGTCCCCACGTACCCTAAAAGTTCCCCTCTCAAACGCCATGTCATTTCTCTTGTATTGAATATCGACAAATTTTCTGAGTAATTGGTTTCGATCGATTGAGTCACCGACTCGCAAGCGAATCATTCGATCGACATATTCTTGAGGTGTTCCCAGACCATATATGCATGAAACTGTGGCAACAACTATTACATCTCTCCTAGTTAAAAGAGAGTTTGTAGCCGAGTGGCGCAATCGCTCAACTTCATCATTTACCGATGAATCTTTCTCGATAAATGTGTCAGTCTGGGGAACATAAGCTTCAGGTTGATAGTAGTCGTAGTAAGAAACGAAGTATTCGACTGCGTTGTTTGGAAGTAACTCTTTAAACTCATTTGCAAGCTGCGCCGCTAGAGTCTTATTTGGAGCAATTACAAGGGTTGGACGTTGAACCTGCTCAATCAACCAAGCTGTCGTAGCAGATTTTCCAGTTCCTGTTGCACCAAGTAGTACGACGTCTTGTTCATTATTGGAAAGTCTAAGCACTAACTCCTTAATGGCGGCAGGTTGATCTCCAGCCGGTGTGTAATCACTAATTACTTTAAATGGCTGTACTTTTCTAGTGAGTTCAGTTATTGGTCTCACTGGATTGATCCATTTAGATTTTGCAGCTTGCTCCAGATAGATTCCACCTGCTTAAGAAGGGAACTTTCATCCTTATCATTTACTATTATGCTGTTAGCAATACTCTCACGCTCGCCATCGCTTGCTTGTGCCTTCATGCGCTGATTAATTTGAACTGAACTTAAGCCACGTTTTCTTAATCGCTCTGCCCTAATCTCCTCAGAAACAGAGATTGTGATTATATGATCAAATCTGTAATCCCCTTTGGACTCAAAAAGTAAAGGAATTTGATTAATTACTATGGAATCTTTGGGAAGCTTTGAAAGAATTTGCGAATAGTTTTCTCTAATCAGTGGATGAGTTATCTCCTCTAGCTGCTTACGCTTTTCAGTGTCTGAAAAAATAAGTGCAGCAATAGCTGCTCGATCGATCTCGCCATTTTTCAAAATGCTATCACCAAATGTTGCCACTAAAGAGTCAAATCCTTTAGTTCCTCGCTCAATGACTTCTCGAGCAATTTGATCTGAATCAACGACTACTGCACCCAATTGAGAAAACATCTCTCCTACAGTGCTTTTGCCGGAGCCAATTCCTCCAGTAAGTGCGACATTTAACATAAGTTAACCCTACACAATAGAAAAATGGCCCCAGTTTCCTGAGGCCATTTTTGGGTAATTGCTTACTCGGCGGCCGGTGCAGCTGCATCTGCGGCTTTTGCTTCTGCTTTTTGTTTCTTGTGTGCCATAAATCTTGCTTGGGCCTCAGCGTATTGGCGTTCCCATTCTTCGCGTTGGCTTTCATAGCCAGGCTTCCACTCTTGAGTATCGGCATCAAAACCTTCTGGATAAATAAAGTTACCTGCCGAGTCATAACGTGCTGGCATACCGTACTGAGCTGGATCGAAAGCTTCTACTTCTACTTCTTGTCCTTCATTTGCTTGCTTTAAAGAAAGTGAAATACGTCGGCGCTCTAAATCTATGTCGATAATCTTTACAAAGAGCTTATCGCCAACCTGCACTACTTGCTCGGGAATTTCAACATGACGCTCTGCCAGTTCCGAAATATGTACCAGACCCTCAATACCTTCAAAGACTTTTATAAAGGCACCGAATGGAACTAATTTTGTTACTTCGCCGTTTACTACTTGGTTAATGCTATTTGTGCGAGCAAATGCCTGCCAAGGATCTTCTTGGGTTGCCTTAAGTGAAAGAGAAACCCGCTCTCTTTCGAAGTCGACCTCAAGAACTTCTACGGTGACCTCATCGCCAACTTCCACTACCTCTGACGGATGATCAATGTGCTTCCATGAAAGCTCAGACACATGAACCAAACCATCTACTCCACCTAAATCAACGAAAGCGCCAAAGTTAACTATCGAGGATATTACGCCAGTTCTGACTTGTCCTTTTTGTAATTGATTCAGGAATGTAGTTCTTGATGCTGACTGAGATTGCTCAAGGAATGCTCTGCGAGATAAAACAACATTATTTCGGTTCTTATCTAGTTCTATAATTCGGCACTCAACTTGTTGTCCTATGTATGGAGTTAGGTCGCGGACTCTGCGCATTTCAACCAAAGAAGCTGGCAAGAAACCACGAAGGCCTATATCAACAATTAAACCACCTTTAACAACTTCAATCACAGTTCCTGTTACTACTTCATCACGCTCTTTCTTACCTTCAACATCACCCCATGCTTGCTCGTATTGAGCGCGCTTCTTAGAAAGAATTAAGCGACCTTCCTTATCTTCTTTCTGTAGTACAAGAGCTTCAACACGATCTCCAACTTTAACTAATTCGCTTGGATCTACATCATGCCTAATTGATAGTTCACGAGAGGGAATAACACCCTCTGTTTTGTAACCAATATCCAATAAGACTTCTTCTCGATCAATTTGAACGACAATTCCAGAAACTAAATCACCATCATTAAAATTCTTAATTGTGCCTTCAATAGCGGCTAAAAAATCTTCGGCATTTCCAACATCATTTACTGCAATTTGAGAAGGGGTCATTAGGTGGGTGTACTCCAGGAGCAAATCAACTAGTAGGGACAGGGACGGGCAAGGTTACTTTCTAAGTGTGGATAGGGTCAAACTGGAAAGCAAACTATCCTCCAAATTTGATCAATCAGGTTCACTTTTGTGCCCCAACACTTAAAAAGCAGTGAAATTCAGAGAACTCACTCAGTGGGCTGCTAAATCCCAACTCCTACCAATACCGATATTTACATCCAAAGGTACTCTTAATTTAAAAGCTGCTGACATTTGCTTAGAGACAACCTCTCGTAATATCTCTTCCTCGCCAGCAGCTACTTCAAGAATTAGTTCATCATGAACTTGTAACAATAATCTGGACTTAAGTCTATTTTTTGATATCTCTGCATCGACCTTAAGCATCGCAATTTTTATGATATCTGCTGCTGAACCTTGAATTGGTGCATTTAGAGCTGCGCGCTCTGCGACTTCTCTACGTTGGCGATTTTCATTACTTAAATCTGGCAGATAGCGTCTTCTGCCCAGAATAGTTTGCGTGTATCCATTCTCTTTTGCCTTCACCACAACTGTCTTCAAATAATCTTGTATGCCACCAAATCTTTCAAAATACTTATTCATCAGAGCACTCGCCGCTGCAGGATCAATATCTAATTGCTGTGCGAGTCCAAAAGAAGATAAACCATAAGCTAAACCGTATGACATTGCCTTAATGGTTCTTCTCATTTCAGCATCCACTTCTTTCGAACTAACATCAAATACCTGAGATGCAACTGTTGAGTGCAGGTCTTCTCCCGATTCAAAGGCCTTGATCAGACCCCAATCATCGGAAAAATGGGCCATGATCCGCATTTCAATTTGACTGTAATCTGCTGTCATTAAATTTACGAAGGGCTTTTGAGCAATAAAACAGTTTCTAATTCTTCTTCCCTCTTCAGTTCTTATCGGAATATTTTGAAGATTTGGATCTGTTGAAGATAAACGTCCAGTAGCCGCAACAGTCTGCTGAAAATTAGTGTGGATTCTGTCATCTGCTCCAGTTGCAGTGATTAATCCCTCTATAGTTGTAAGAAGTTTTCCAGTTTCCCTAATTCTTAAAAGATGCTTAAGTATCGGGTGCTTAGTTTTTGCGAAAAGCCACTCTAAACTCTCCGCATCTGTTGTAAATCCAGTTTTTATCTTTTTAGTTTTAGGTAGTTTTAGTTCATCAAATAGAACGGCTTGCAATTGCTTTGGCGAACTAACGTTAAAATTATGTCCTGCCTCTTTGAACGCTAAATCCGATTGCTCACTAGCTATTTGAGAAAAATGAGTAGCTAAGTTTTCAAGCTCCTGTTTATCTACTGCGATTCCCGTAGATTCCATTTTTGATAAAAGGATTAGAGTTGGTTGTTCCAAATCAAAATATAAAGATTTCATCTCAAGGGTTTCAATTTCACTTTGTAATTCCCTTTGAATTCTATAGATCCAGACCGCGCTATCTGGATTAAATTCAGCAAATAAACTTTCATTACTTTCTGAAACTCCTAGAAATTTCTGGGCTAGATCTGCTAATTCAAGATTCCTACTGCCTGGATTTACCAAATATGCCTGTAATTCAATATCAGCAGCTAGTCCATTCATTTCAATAATTTTTAGTAATTTCTTTGCACCATGAACGTATTTGGGCACTAGAGGATCTTGTAGCCAAGTTCCAAATCTGACATCTGTGCTGTGAAAAACCTCTGATTCATTTATTGCTATCGCATAGGAAAGAATTTTTTCTCCCTGAAATTCAACCGACAATGCTACGGGATCTCTACGATCTACGAGGAGTTTGTCTATTTCTTTGGAGCTGACCTTACTTACTTTAATATCAATTTCCTTTGTGCTACTTCCTCCAATTTGAGGAAGTGACTTAATTCTCTCTTTCAGTGCCCTAATCTCAAGTTTTTCAAAGAATTTTGAAATTTCTAAAGTATCAATTCCAAACCATTCCAATCCTGCCGGAGTTATAGATAGCTCCAAGTCTTCAATTAACTGCGTTAATTCTCGATTCAGTTTTATTAATTCAATATTATCTCGAAGAGACTGCCCAACTTTGCCGCCAATATCAGATGAATTTTCTATTAATCTCGAAAGAGAGCCGTAGTCAGCAATCCATTTTGTGGCGGTCTTCTCTCCTACCCCAGGAACTGAAGGTAAGTTATCGCTTGGATCCCCTCGTAAAGCTGCAAAGTCCGGATACTGACTTGGAGTTAATCCATACTTTTCAAACACAGTTTCTGGTGTCATTCGATTCATTTCTGTAACACCTTTTTTAGGGTATAAAACAGTTGTAGTTTTGTTTATGAGTTGAAATGAATCACGATCTCCTGTGCATATCAATGTTTCAAAACCTAGTTCTTGAGCCTGTTTTGATAAGGTTGCAATGATGTCATCCGCTTCAAATCCCGCCACCTCTAAATGCTTAATTCCAAACGCATCTACTAACTCGTTGATATAGGAAAGCTGAGATCTGAACTCATCAGGGGTGCTTGCTCTAGTGGCTTTATACTCAGGAAATTTCTCTGTTCTAAATGTTTTCCGAGAAACGTCAAAAGCTACTGCAATATGAGTTGGCTTTTCCTCCTTTACTAAATTTATGATCATCGAAGCAAATCCATATATTGCATTTGTAGGCTGACCACTTGAAGTTTTGAAATTCTCAGCAGGGAGTGCATAAAAGGCGCGATAGGCCATTGAATGCCCATCGATAAGCAGTAAACGCTTTTTAATTGCACTCATATTGGGATTCTAATTGGTCCAACCGATAAACTATTCACCATGAGCGATTTTCTTGATGTTATTCGTCAACGAGGAATTGGTGCCCTGGATAAGAAGATGGGCATTGAGATAATTGAAGCCTCTCCATCGCGTTTGGTTGGCACTCTGCCGGTTGAAGGTAACACTCAGCCGATTGGCCTACTGCATGGTGGAGCCAATGTGGTCCTAGCAGAAAGTCTTGGATCAATAGGGACTCAACTTCATGCGGGTGCCAATAGGAAAATAGTAGGAGTAGATATAAATGCAACTCATCATAAATCTGCAACTAGTGGAATCGTTACAGGAGTTGCTACTGCCATAACTTTAGGCAAAACGCTTTGTAGCTATCAGGTTGAAATCACAAATGAAAAAGGTGAACGCACCTGCACAGCACGGATTACTTGCTTAATATTGGCAGAGCGCTAACTAGAAAATCTCGTGTGCGCCAGTACCAAGATAAGCTGACTTTACGTGAGGATCATTTAGTAAATCTTTAGCATTTGCCTCTTTTGTAATTGATCCAGTCTCTAATACATATGCTCTGTGTGCGCGACTTAGAGCCTGCTGAGCATTTTGCTCCACGAGAAGAATTGTTACGCCTTGTTTATTGATCTCAGTTATTATTCTAAAAATATTAGCAATCATTTGTGGGGCTAATCCCATAGAAGGCTCATCTAACAATAAAACTTTCGGTCTGGCCATTAATGCTCTACCAATAGCAAGCATCTGCTGCTCACCACCAGATAATGTTCCACCAGCTTGAGAAGCGCGTTCCTTTAATCTCGGAAAAAGTGAATAGATCTTTTCCAAATCTTCATCTATTTCAGAACTTTTCATCTTGAGATGGTATTTACCCATTTCTAAATTTTCCAAGACGGTCATGCCAGGAAAAATTCCACGGCCTTCTGGAGCTTGCGATATTCCAAGTCGGACACGATCATGAGCTGGAAGTTTTGAAATATCCTTACCGTCAAAAATAATACTGCCGGAACTTACTGGTCTTAATCCTGAAATAGTTTTAAGTGTTGTAGTTTTCCCAGCACCGTTGGCACCGATGAGTGTAACAATTTCGCCCTCATTAACAACTACAGATATTCCTTTTATTGCTTCAATTTTTCCGTAGTGAACATGTAGATCTTTAATCTCAAGACGCATCGTCAGGTACTCCTAAATAGGCCTCAACCACTCGCTTATCATTTTGGACCTTTGCTGGAAGATCATCAGCAATTTTTTGGCCGAAATCAATTACCACGACTCGATCAGAAACTCCCATAACTAGCGACATGTCATGCTCAATCAATAAAACTGTATAACCAGCATCACGAATTTTACGAATTGTTTTAGCTAGTTCAACTTTCTCAGCTGGATTAAAACCTGCAGCTGGTTCATCCAAGAGCAATAACTTCGGATTAGTACCCAAGGCTCTTGCAATCTCAAGTCGTCTTTGAACACCATAAGGCAAATTTTTTGCTAATCTATCTGCATATTCGCCAATTCCAATGAAATCTAAAATCTCTTGGGCGCGAGCTTTATCTCGCTTCTCTTCTTTGCGAGAAATTGGCAAGCCAAAAAGACCACTCAGTAATCCTGATTTTTTATGAGTATCAGTTGCTGTAATGACATTCTCTAGCGCCGTCATTTCACCCCATAGACGGATATTCTGAAAAGTACGTGCAATCCCACCATAAGTGATCTTGTATCTTTTTTGACCCTTGAGAGATTTTCCTAAAAACTTTATATCACCTTTAGTTACCTGGTAAACACCTGTGATGACATTAAAGACTGTGGTCTTTCCGGCACCGTTTGGCCCAATAAGTCCAAGTATTTCTTGTTTTTTAATCTCAAAGCTCACATCATTTAGGGCAACTAACCCGCCAAATTGCATCGTGACGTTTTCTAGCCTCAGAACAGATTCACTCATTTTGAATCCTTAGCTGGAAGGGCTTTTTCTCGTTTTTTGCGAGGCAAAATTCCATCCGGTCTTAGATTCATCATTAAAACTAGTACTATTCCAAAGACCAAAAGTCTGGCATCGGATAAAAATCTAATTCGATCGGGTAGATATCCAAGGATTACTGCTCCAAGTATTACTCCCCAGATATTTCCCATACCGCCAAAAATTACACAGGCCAGAATTAATATTGAAACTTGTAGAGTGAAGTTATCAGGTGAAATAAATAAAGTTTTTGATGCGTATAGAACTCCAGCTGCTCCACCCACAGAAGCGCCTAAAACGAATGCCCAAATCTTATATTTAAATGTTGGAACACCCATTAACTCAGCAGCATCCTCATCTTGTCGTATGGATTCCCAAGCACGTCCTCCACGACGAACACTCAAACGTCGAATCATCCAAATAGTTAAAAGAATTATTATTAAGAAGGTCCAAAAATATAATCTGTGGTTATCAAATGTGTATTCAAGGCCAAAAATAGTTGGAGGTGTAGGAATCCCAATAATTCCATTTGCCCCGCCAATTGCGTTTAGGTTTAAAGCTGTAATTCTTACAATTTCACCAAATCCTAGAGTAATAATTGCGAGGTAATCACCGCGTAATCGCAAAGCTGGGACGCCTAAAATAAGTCCTGCAAACATTGCCATGGCGATTCCAATAGGTAAAATTTCCCAGGTATTTAAACTTGTTTTTGTGCCAAGCAATCCCATTGTGTACGCGCCAATTGCAAAAAAGGCTACATATCCTAAATCCAACAATCCACTCTTACCAATTACTATATTTAGGCCAAGCGCCATAATTGCAAAAATTGCAACTGGGAAAACTAAAACAGAGCCATAATCTGCGACTGGAGTATTTAGAAAAGTTCCTCCTAAAAATGGAAGCATTGCTGCAACAGCAATAGCGCTTAGGGCTATCAACACCCGCATTTTTCTATCGGAGCGTTCCCAGATACTTGCTCCAAAGTCTCTTAAATTAAACATTATGCTCTCGTTTGCGTGATAGCTTCACCAAATACGCCATTTGGTCTGAAATAAAGAACTACGACTAAAATTAAGAAAACAGTTACGGCTTTCCATTGAGTTCCCAAGAAGAAACTCGCATAAGTTTCAACTAAACCTAGAGAAATACCGCCATAGAATGCACCTTTGATATTTCCGATTCCGCCTAATATCGCAGCTGTAAATGCAGCAATTCCTAATTCAAATCCTATGCTAAATGAAGTGTTCTCATATTTTAATGTATAGAAGAATCCAGCAGCACCTGTCATGAGTCCACCGACTAAAAATGTTCCAGAGACTACAAAATTTAGATTTACTCCCATTAGCTTAGCCGAATCTTCATTCATAGAAACTGCTCTAATAGCTTTTCCTAGACGAGTCTTTTTAACAAACTGCTGTAGCACCAAATACAGTACTAGACCACATACAATTACAATTACATTGTCAAGGCGAAGATTTGCTCCAAAAATAGTTGCTATTGAAGATTTTTCCATTACCCGTGGACTTCCAACATATCTTGAGTCAGTCAAAATTCTCATAAACTCTGCAAGTACTATCGACATTCCAATTGCTGAAATAAGCGGTGCTAATTTGTTCGATCCTCTATTTCGCAACCTACGATAAGCAACAAGTTCAAGAAAAATAGAAAGCACTCCAGAGAGAAACATAGAGCCGGCAAGACAAATTAATAATATATAAAATAACCTAAATCCAGTTGCTGGTTCAGATTGTTGAGTAAATCCAAATAAATCTCTAATAATTACGACAGTCGCAAAGGTTCCATACATAAATACTTCAGAATTCGCAAAATTGATCATTCTAAGAACACCATAAACCATGGTGTAGCCAAGAGCGATTAGAACGTAGATAAATCCTAAACTCAAACCTCCAAAAGTCAGGGATAGAAATTGATCTTGAAAATTAGCCAACATGCTTCCCCCTTTTGAATATTTGAAGTGTACTTCTTTAATCACAATATTATAAGAAGCACCTAGAAAAAATCTAGGTGCTTCTTAATTCATCTATATAGGCATTTACCTACAATTGATTACTTGACTGCTCCAGTGAACTTGATCGCTCCGCCTTTAATTTCAAAGGAGTTCATTGGTCCACCAGCGACATCGCCGTTCTTATCAAAAGCGATTGTTGTGCCAGTAATTGACTTACCTTTGTAAGCCTTTACGCACTTAAGCATATTTGGACGAGTCGAGACTCCCTTGCCAATGCAGCTTAAGAATATGTTTGCAGCATCAATTGATTCTGCAGCATAAGTTCCTGAAGCAACTCCTACTTTCTTCTTGAAATCAGCTTCTAGTGAAGCGGAAATTTCAGTCAGAGGTACGGTACCAGCAGTCAGTCTTACGCCTTCAAGAATTGATGCGCTTGCTAATGTAAGGATGCCTGGGCTTAGAACGCCATCTCCGCCTGCTAGAACTCCTTTATAACCTGAGTCGCGTAGCTGACGATAAAGTGAGGCAGCTTGAGCATAGTAACCAGTAAAGATAACTACGTTTGCACCAGCTGCAGTTACTTTTGAGATTGTTGCTGTCCAGTCAGTTGTCTTATCAGACACGCTGTCTTGGCCAGCAAGCACTGCTCCACCACGCTTCATGTAATCTACTAAACCAACACCGTATGGTGATTGATCATCAATTACGAATACTTTTGGAGATGAGACTCCCTTAGTTGCTAGTTTGTACAGAGCAGGACCTTGAACAAGATCGGTTGCAACAACTCTATGGAAGACTGGGAATCCAATTAATCCTTGAGTTGGATCTGTGATTGAAACTCGAGTTGCTGATGGTGAAACCATTGGCAAACCAGTTTGCTTGTAAAATGGTAGTGAATTGATTGTTGCGCCTGAGTATGCAGGACCAACTAGACCAATAATTTTCTTATTTGAAGCTGTTCCTGGTGCAACCTTGGCTGCTTCAGTTCCACTTCCTTGATCATCCACTTCTACTATTTTAACTTGATATTTACCTTTGTTTTTTGCATTGAAAAGTTGAACGGCGTACTTCACACCATTTAACTCATCTATACCTACCTGAGCTTCTTCACCGGTTAGTGGGCCTTGGTATGCAATAGTTACAACTTTTGCAGCTGCATTCGATGCTGGAGCAATTGCTACAGCAGTACCTGCTGCTAGTGCAATTGCGGCAACAACTGAAATTGAGCGTTGATTTTTCATTATTACCCTTCGTTCATGATCATGTCCCCCTGGGACAGGGAGGGATGAAGGGTATCGGCCTAGGCTTATCTTTAACAAGTTAAAAATAAGCCCCTCTCCTAACATTCCCGTTATTTTGCGAGCCGGTAAGGCTAAAACCAACTGGATTTATTGCTGAGGAGCATCTGAGGGTGAGATTACCCCCTGCGCTACTTCCTTCATAGATATTCGCCTATCCATTGCAGTTTTTTGAATCCACGAGAACGCATCAGGCTCACTAATATTTAAAGCTTTCATCAAAATACCCTTTGCACGATCCAAAACTTTTCGCGTTTCTAATCTTTCATATAAATCTGCGACCTCCACTTCAAGTGATTTCATTTGACGAAATCTACTAATCGAAATCTCAATCGCTGGTAATAAATCATTTATTGTAAATGGTTTTACAACGTAAGCCATGACACCTGTATCTCGTGCACGCTCCACTAATTCTTTCTGACTAAACGCTGTCAACATTAAAACCGGGCATGAGTTAATTATTTTCTCCGCTGCAGATATTCCATCAAGTACTGGCATCTTTACATCCAAAATTACTAAATCTGGTTTATGGGTATTAACTAATTCAATGGCCTCTTCACCATTTGCACCTTGACCTACAACCTCATACCCAGATTCGGTAAGCATCTCTACTAAGTCCATGCGAATTAATGTCTCATCTTCGGCCACGACGATACGAAACTTACTGCGCGACAAGTCTTGGTTCATGTGCCTCGAGTCGGATTCGAACCGACACTATACGGTTTTTGAGACCGTCCTCTCTACCGTTGGAGTACCGAGGCTAATAGAGAGATACAGTTTATATTGGTAATCTTTCGATGACTAATTATTTTCGGTAAGCAGGTGCAGCACCGCTGACAGCATCTCCTATTTTATGAACTCTCATTGCGTTAATAGAACCTGGTATTCCAGGAGGAGAACCGGCAACAATTAAAACCAAATCACCTACATTGACCCGCTTGGACTCAATGAGCAGTGTATCGACCTGCATAACCATTTCATCAGTGTGACTTACAACCGAAGTAAGCATTGATTCAACTCCCCAAGAAAGTGCTAATCGATTATAAGTACCCTTATCTGGAGTTAAAGCAAGCATTGGGATAGGTGAGCGCAGTCTGGACATTCGTCGTGCTGAATCTCCACTTTGCGTAAAAGCAACTAAGAATTTCGCTCCGACTGTTTGTCCTACCTCAGTTGCAGCTTTAGTAATTGCACCTGCTTTTGTTGCAGGTGAGTGCTTTAATGGTGGAATTTGATCTAACGCAATCTCTTCCGTACGTTCAATTATTCTTGCCATAACTTTTACTGCTTCAATTGCAAATTGTCCAACGCTAGTTTCTCCTGATAGCATCAAAGCATCGGCACCATCCAAAACTGCATTAGCGCAATCAGTTGCTTCAGCTCTAGTTGGTTGAGAATTGCTAATCATTGAATCCAGCATTTGGGTGGCAACAATTACTGGTTTGGCTGACTCTCTAGCCATAGTTATGCAGCGTTTTTGCACCATAGGCACATCTTCGATTGGTAACTCAACACCTAGATCACCTCTGGCAACCATGATGCCATCAAATGCATCAACTATTTCTTGTAGATTTTCGACTGCCTGAGGCTTTTCAATTTTTGCAATTATTGGAACTTTAATTCCTTCTTCAGCCATTATTTTATGAACACCTTTAATATCTTCAGCACTTCTCACAAATGAAAGAGCAATAAAGTCAGCACCGGCTTTTAGCCCCCATCTAAGATCAGCCATATCTTTTTCAGAAAGGGCTGGAACAGAGACTGCAACTCCTGGAAGGTTTATACCTTTATTGTTACTGACAATACCTGGTTGAATCACTTCAGTAATGACATCGTTGCCTTTAACTTCAATTACTCGAACTGAAACTTTGCCATCATCAATCATGATCACATCGCCCTTACGACAATCACCCGGAAGGCCTTTATATGTAGTCCCAACTCTTTCTTTACTGCCTTGGATTTCATCGGTAGTAATTACAAACTTATCCCCCCGCGATAATTCATGGGGGCCATCAGAGAATCTTGCTAATCTAATCTTTGGGCCTTGCAAATCAACTAAAATTGCCACAGCCTTATTCTGTTTCTTTGCTACTTGCCTGACGGTATCTAGTCGAACTTGATGCTCCTCATAACCACCATGTGAAAGATTTAGCCTGGCCATATTCATACCGGCATTTATAAGTTCAGTAACTTTTTCAACAGATTCAACGGCTGGGCCCAATGTGCAGACAATTTTTGCGCGGCGCATGAGTTGAGCCTAAACCATCAAAGATCTAGCAGTTGACTCGATAGGAAATGGTAATTGCGTGTGTCCAGAAAGATATGAATCGACAGCCGCTGCGGCACTTCTGCCTTCAGCAATGGCCCAAACTATAAGTGACTGCCCACGTCCAGCATCACCGCATACATAGACACCCTCACTTGATGTGGCGTAATTTTCATCTCTTTTAATATTTCCTTTTTCATCTAATTCAACCTCGAGTTGCTCTAATAACTCACTTTTTTCTGGTCCAGTAAATCCCATAGCCAGAAAAACAAGATCTGCCGGAATAATTTTATCACTACCTGCAATAGGTTCGAATTTTCCATTATTAAATTTAGTTTCAACTAACTTAAGTCCAGTTAAATTACCTTTAGCATCCTTTATAAACTCTTGAGTCGAAACAGAATACATCCGTTGACCAGATTCTTCATGAGCACTACTAACGCGATAAATCATGGGATAAGTTGGCCAAGGTTGATTACTTGGCCTTTCCTCTGTTGGTCGAGGCATAATTTCTAGTTGTGTGATTGATTTTGCACCCTGTCGAATTGCAGTTCCCAAACAATCAGCACCAGTATCTCCTCCACCTAAAATAACAACATCTTTACCTGCTGCGTTAATTTCCGGTTCTGTTTTAAGTTCCCCAAGTGCTTGTTTGTTTCCCCAAGGTAAATACTCCATTGCTTGATAAATACCAGTAGCGTCACGACCTGGTATCGGTAAATCTCTCCAATTTGTTGCGCCAATGGCTACCACAACTGCGTCATATTTATTTCTTAATGCACTACCAGTTATATCCTTACCAATATTTACGTTTACTCTAAATCGTGTTCCCTCAAGTTCCATCTGCTTAATTCTTCTATCTACAATTGACTTTTCCATTTTAAACTCTGGAATTCCATATCGCAGCAAGCCACCAACCTTGTCGGCCCGCTCATAAACTGCAACCGTATGTCCAGCCCTAGTTAATTGCTGTGCAGCTGCAAGTCCAGCTGGTCCAGATCCAATAACTGCCACTGTTTTGCCAGAAAGGCGATCTGGTACCAGTGGAATTACTCGATTATCTTTAAATGCTTCCTCAATTGTTCTAAGTTCTACCTGTTTGATTGTTACAGCATCTGAGTTAATTGCGACTACACAAGCAGTCTCGCATGGGGCTGGACATAATCTGCCTGTAAATTCTGGAAAATTATTTGTGGCGTGAAGTCTGTCAATGGCCTCGGCTTTTTCACCTCGCCAAATTAGATCATTCCATTCAGGAATTAAGTTTCCTAGCGGACAACCTTGATGACAAAAGGGTATTCCGCAATCCATGCAGCGACCCGCCTGTTTTTGAAGGTGAGAGAATTCTTGCTCTTCGTACACCTCTTTCCAATCTTTGATTCGAACATCGACAGGCCTTCGCTTTGGTAATTCTCGAGGAGTGTTTAAGAACCCTTTTGGATCAGCCATTTAGCACCGCCATTACTTCATTCTCTACTGACAAACCAGAGCGTTCTGCTTTAGCCATTACATCCAACACTCGAGCATAATCTCTTGGCATCACAAGTGAAATTCTAGTTTTAGCACTCTGCCAATCTTTTGAAATTTCACCAGCAATCTTGGACCCTGTCTCAGCATAAAATTTAGAAATATATTTAGAAACTAAACCCTCTTGATCAACCGGTAAAGTCAGGATGTCGACCATTTCAGTATTAACAAGCTGAGGATTTAAATCTAAGACAAAAGCACGTCCACCTGACATACCTGCTGCAAAATTGCGACCAGTTTTACCTAAGATAATCACCGTTCCGCCAGTCATGTATTCACAGCCATGATCACCAACACCTTCGACAACTGCAATTGCACCTGAATTTCTTACGCAAAATCTCTCACCAACTACTCCAGAAATCATTATTTCGCCAGATGTCGCGCCATAACCAATCACATTTCCAGCTATAACATTTTTAGATGATTCAAAAGTTGCCTTCTCATCTGGTCTAATAATAATTCTTCCGCCTGATAATCCTTTGCCAACATAATCATTACTATCACCATAGAGCCTTAGAGTTAGTCCAGAAGGAATAAATGCTCCAAATGATTGTCCTGCAGATCCATGAAAAGTAATATCAATAGTGTCATCTGCAAGTCCGACTCCCCCAAAGTTTCGGGTAATTTGCGATCCGAGCATTGTTCCTACAGTTCGATTTACATTGCGAACCGGCATTTCAAGACGTACAGGTGTTTTGTTTGTTAATGCATCATGAGCAAGCTCAATTAATTTATTATCCAATGCTGCACCTAGTCCATGATCTTGTGAAGTAGTATTTTTACGAGGAGAATTGAGTTCAACTGATTTAAGCAGTGGATTTAGGTCCAACCCGCTAGCTTTCCAATGTTCAATGGCATCTTTTGTCTCAAGTAATTCAACTTGACCTATTGCATCTTCAAGCTTCTTGAAACCAAGATCTGCAAGAAGCTGTCTAACTTCTTCTGCTATGTATTCAAAGAATGTTTCAACAAACTCTGGTTTACCAGTAAATTTTTTGCGCAACTCTGGGTTTTGAGTGGCAACTCCAACTGGACAAGTATCCAAATGACAAACTCTCATCATTATGCACCCAGACACCACAAGTGGAGCGGTTGCAAAACCAAACTCTTCAGCACCCAATAGCGCTGCAATAATTACATCCCTACCTGTTTTCATCTGACCATCTACTTGAACAACAATGCGATCTCTTAATCCATTTAACATCAATGTTTGTTGTGTTTCTGCTAAACCTAACTCCCATGGCGCTCCTGCATGTTTGAGTGATGTCAGAGGAGATGCACCTGTTCCACCATCATGACCCGAGATAAGTACTACATCCGCATGGGCTTTGCTTACGCCAGCTGCAACAGTACCAACTCCTACTTCAGCAACTAACTTCACGTGAATTCTTGCTTGGTCATTTGCATTCTTTAGATCATGTATTAATTGAGCTAAATCTTCAATTGAATAAATATCATGGTGAGGTGGCGGTGAAATTAGTCCAACACCTGGTGTTGAGTACCTAACTTTTGCTATCCACGGATAAACCTTATTTCCCGGAAGTTGACCACCTTCACCGGGTTTAGCCCCTTGTGCCATCTTGATTTGAATGTCATCAGCATTAACTAAATACTCACTTGTTACGCCAAATCTTCCACTTGCAACCTGTTTAATTGCTGAGCGTTTTAAATCACCATTTTTCTCTGGCTTATTTCTTACAGGATCTTCTCCACCTTCACCTGTATTGGACTTACCACCAATTCGATTCATTGCAATAGCCAGTGTTTCATGGGCCTCTTGCGATATAGATCCGTAGGACATTGCCCCTGTTGCAAATCGTTTTAGAATTTCACTAGCCGGCTCTACCTCATCAATTGAAATAGGTTTTCTAACCCCCTGCTTGAAAGTAAACAAACCTCTTAATGTCATTAATCTCTTTGATTGATCATCCACTCTTGCGGTGTATCTCTTAAAAACATCAAATCGCTTAGCCCTTGTCGCATGTTGCAGAGTAAATACTGTTTCTGGATCAAATAAATGTGGTTCGCCCTCACGTCGCCATTGATACTCACCACCAATTTGAAGTTTCTTCGAACCTGGAATCTCTCCACCTGGTGGATAGGCAATATGGTGACGCTTAATTGTTTCTTGTGCAATGGTTTCAATTCCAACTCCACCTAATCTTGAGGTTGCACCGACAAAGTACTCATCTACTATCTCTTTAGATAATCCGATGGCTTCAAAAATTTGAGCACCGGTATAAGAAGCAATTGTTGATACACCCATCTTTGACATTACCTTTAGGACACCTTTACCTAAAGATTTGATTAAGTTCCTTACAGCTTTTTCTGGAGTGATTCCGGTAATAACACCTTGGCGAACTAAGTCTTCAGCACTTTCCATTGCTAAGTAAGGATTAACTGCGGCTGCACCAAATCCGATTAGCAGTGCAACATGATGCACCTCTCTTACCTCACCACTTTCAACAACTAAACCAACTTTAGTTCGAGTCTTTTCCCGAATTAAATGGTGATGAACCGCCGAAGTTAAAAGTAGTGATGGAATGGGGGCATTCTCTGCATCTCCATCGCGATCTGAAAGTACAATAATTCTTGCGCCTTCTTCTATGGCTTTAGATACTTCTTGGCGAATTTCTTCAATTCGCGCCACAAGCGCCTTACCGCCACCTGATATTTTGAATAATCCTTTAACTACATGAGCTGCAAGTCCAGGTTGGTCACCATCCGCATTTACATTGATAATTTTGGCAAGCTCATCATTATCTATTACTGGAAATTGAATTGAAATCTGTCGACAAGAAGCCGGTCCTGGATCTAATAAGTTGTGTTCGGGACCAATTGAGCCTCCCAGAGAAGTAACTAATTCTTCTCTGATCGCATCAAGTGGTGGGTTGGTAACTTGAGCAAACAGCTGCGCAAAATAATCAAAAAGTAATCTAGGTTTTTCAGATAGTGCTGCAATAGGTGTATCAGTGCCCATAGAGCCAAGAGGCTCTGCACCATTTCTAGCCATTGGTGTAATGATTATTCGAAGTTCTTCTTCGGTATACCCAAATGCTCTTTGCCTGCGCACCACAGATGAGTGCGGATAAACAATATGTTCACGTGATGGTAAATCACTTAATCTAACTAGCCCAGCATGTAACCAATCACCATATGGTGCTGATGTAGCCAAAGTATTTTTAATTTCATCATCTTCGATTATCCGACCAGCATCAATATCCACTAAAAACATTCGACCAGGCTGCAATCTTCCTTTTCGAATGATGTTTTCAGGTGGAAAATCCAAAACCCCTACTTCACTTGATAACACCACAAGTCCATCTTTTGTCACCCAAAACCTTGAAGGACGCAAGCCATTCCTATCTAAAACTGCACCTACCTGTTTACCATCTGTAAAGGTCACACAAGCTGGACCATCCCAAGGCTCCATTAGCGCTGAGTGAAATGCATAAAAATTCTTTAGTTCAATAGGCATTGTTGCGTGATTTTCCCAAGCTTCTGGAATCATCATTAAAATAGCGTGTGGAAGTGAACGCCCACCAAGATAAAGTAATTCTAATACTTCATCAAAAGATGCTGAATCACTTCCAGAGTTGTTAACTATTGGAAATAATCTCTTTAGATCACCTGGAATTAAATCACTTTCAAGCAAGGATTCCCGAGCACTCATCCAATTCCGATTGCCTTTAACTGTATTTATCTCACCATTATGGGCAATGTAACGATACGGGTGAGCTAAAGGCCAAGAAGGGAATGTATTGGTTGAAAACCTTGAATGAACTAAAGCTAAGGATGATTCAACAAGTGGATTGGATAAATCTGGGAAAAACTCTTCAAGCTGACCTGTGGTTAGCATACCTTTATAGACAACTGTTCGCGATGAAAGTGATGGGATATAAATACTGTAAGAATTCTCTACTCGCTTACGGAGGCAGTAAACCATTCTCTCGAGCACTAAATCTGATTCATTTAACTTTCCAGAGACGAACACTTGTTTAAAATCAGGCATTACTGACAGAGCAGTTTTACCCAAAGATGTAGAGTTAATTGGAAGATCTCGCCAACCAAGAATTTTTAGTCCTTCTTCTGCGGCAAGTGTTTCAATTTTCTTCTCATAATCATTTTCTTCAGAGTTGATAAAAAAGATACCAGTTGCATACTCAGTTATTGGTGGCAGTTCAAAACTAACCACCGACCTATAAAATTTATCTGGAATTTGAATCAAAATTCCGGCACCATCACCACTATCTGGTTCTGCACCGGATGCTCCTCGATGCTCTAAGTTTCGTAAAGCAGTAAGGGCCTGAGAAACTATTTGGTGGGTTGGCAATTTATTTAAGGTAGCAACCATCGCCACACCACATGCATCATGCTCATTTGCTGGGTCATATAACCCATTTGCAATTGGGGTGGTTGAAAAAAGAGATCTATGGTTCAATTAAAAGGCCGCTCCCGCTGAAGGGTCGGGACAACGATGGCCCAACTTCTTAAATCTTCCTAAATTATAGCAGTGCTATTAAATTCCAGTAAGCCCAACTAGCCAACCAATACCAGCAGTGATGGCAACACCTAATGCGCCGCCTGCAAAAATCCTCAGCACTGTTTTAGTCACTGGTGAGGATGCAATTCTGGCACTGATAACTCCAGCCGCAATAAGCCCAAAAGCTGTAAAGGTTAGAATAAATGAAACCTTGTTTTCGCCAGATATTAAGGCTCCAATTAACGGAACAACACCTCCGGCAGTAAATGCAATTGCAGAGGCGATACCTGCTTGAATCGGCCTTGCTCTTGTATGATCGAAATGACCCAATTCATCTCTTAAGTGGGCTTCAAGTGCGCCATGTTTGTGTAAGGCTAAGGCCACTTGCCTAGCTAGATCCTTAGACAATCCCCTATCAATATATATTTGAGTAAGTTCTAAAAGTTCACCCTCAGGATCATCTCTTAACTGACTTATCTCAATTTCTCGATCTGTTTTTTCAATATCGGTTTGAGACTTAACTGATACATACTCACCGACTGCCATTGACATTGCGCCAGCTGCAATTCCCGCAAGGCCTGCAGTTATCAACAAATCACCTTTGCTTGCAGCTGCAACACCTATCATCAAACTCGCAGTTGAGACTAAACCATCATTAGACCCAAGTACCGCAGCCCTTAGCCACCCAGTTCGATTTGTTCGATGCTCTAAATTTCGCATTTGAACTTCTTCTAGACCCATGTGTAAATCTTAACTTGAAATATTCCTATTTATCTCGTTATTGCTTGGTTTACTTCGAATCAAGTATGCAAAAGAGCCAAATATTGCAATTAAGCTAACCCAAATATTCAGGCGCAGACCAAAAATCATATTTGCATCATCTATTCTTAGGGCCTCAATCCAAAGTCTACCTATTGAGTAAGCCAATACATAGAGTACGAACACATCTCCAGATTTCTTCGGAATCTTTTTAATAAATCCAGGTAATTTAATCAAAACTATCGCTACCCCAACACACCATAACAATTCATATAAGAATGTCGGGTGAAAGGTAAGAAATTGTTCATATCCATCCGGTCTTTTTGATGGCTCAATTTCTAGCCCCCATGGCAATTGGGTTGGTTTTCCAAATAACTCTTGATTAAACCAATTGCCTATGCGTCCAATCGCTTGTGCCAGAACTACACCTGGTGCCAGTGCATCTAAAAATTTTGAAAAACTTAGTGTTGTTTTTTGCTTCTTGAAGTAGATAAGCACTCCGATAGCACCGAATGAGATTGCTCCCCAAATACCTAATCCACCCTGCCAGATGCGTAGTGCATCGACTGGATTACCGCCTTGGCCAAAATACTGTTGCGGTGAAGACAGAACGTGGTAAAGGCGGCCACCAATAATTCCAAATGGAACGGCCCATATAGCAGCATCAGATACATCTTCGGGATTTCCACCAGAGAGTTGATATCGCTTTCGCCCAACAAAGATTGCAACCGCTATACCAAGAATTATGCTTAACGCATAAAAATGAATAGTAAATGGACCAAGGTTTAGAGCAGATACAGTCGGACTAGGAATCAACTCAACCTCTGGTAATTTGCCAAAACTTAATTGACCCCAGCAGCAGCTAATGCTTCTCTAAATTTTGAAGGATCACCATACTCAGTATTTCTATCAAGTGGCTTTCCATTAACTAGCACAGTAGGAGTGCTATTTACATTTGCCTTTCCTGACTCAACTGTGATGTTTCGCGTCCATTTTACGTACTTTCCATCATTAATGCATTGCTTGAAACTATTAGCAGTAATTCCAACTGAATTGCCTATTGCAATTAATGATGCATTACTCCACTTACCAGTATTTTCACCAGCTGGCTGGTTCTGAAACAGTGCTAGATTCATATCAACAAATTTGTTTTCGTCAGCTGAACACGCAGCGGCATTTGCAGCAAGAATTGATTCAGGTCCAATAAATGTCATTGGATGAAATACTACTTTTGCCTTTTTTTGAGCAATTACTTCATTTAGATAACCACCATTAATTAACTCAAATTGGCGACAGGCTGGGCACTGGTAATCAACATAAACATCAATCTTTGGAGTGGCTTCTGGGTTTAAAACTATTCCATAACCATCTGATGCAGAAACTGCCGCAGGTATATCGAAGTTTGAATCGGCTCGATTACTGATAATAGAAAATATAACTCCAACAGTGACTATGAAAGCCACCATTACAATTACAAGATTTCTTGTTCCTTTATCGCCGCTACTGCTAGTTGCCATAACTTCGCTCCTATTGATGTCCTTTAGTTATTTATCCAGTGCAAATCTACCCTTAGGGTAGAAATATAAGAAAACGCCAAGCCCAAGAAGTCCAATATCTCGAATAATTGTAGACAAATACTTCGTATCCTCTGGGTCTACCGCACCACCATCACCAAAGCATCCACAGTCAATACTCAGACCGCGCGCCCATGCCTGAGCAATTGCAATGATAAAAGCCAACATAATAAGTGCGCCCAATAAGCCATTGATTTTAACCAATGCCCCAAGAACCAAAAGTAATCCGATTCCAATTTCTATCCACGGTAGGACGTAGCCAAATAAGTTTGCCATCCAAACAGGAAGTAATTCATATGCTCTAACGGCCATAGCAGATTTTTGAAGATTCCCAACCTTTAGTGCTCCAGCTGCAATCAATACGCCACCCAAAATTAACCGAGCAAGCAAGGTCAACCAAGGTTGAGCAATAGTGAACTTATTTCGCACTTTCAATCCCTTCAGATAAGGATTTTGCAAGTTGCTTAATCCTCTTTAAACCTTTTCTGCCAGCACCAGACTCTTGCACAATTTTTATAAAAGCCGAGCCAACAATTACGCCATCTGCAAAAGCTGCTACTTCTTGTGCCTGTTGTTTAGTGGACACTCCCAATCCTACTGCAACTGGTTTATTCGATACGCTTCTAATACGATCAACTAACTGCTTAGCATTTGCTGAGACTGATGCTCGAGCACCTGTGACCCCCATCAAACTTGCAGCATAAATAAACCCTGAGCACTCTTTCGTTACTTTAGATAATCGATCATCGCTGCTGCTAGGTGCAACCACATAAATTCTGTTTAGTGAATTTTTTTGTGCCTGTGATCGCCAATCATCTGATTCTTCATATGTTAAATCAGGAGTAATCACACCAGAGCCACCATTCTTAGCAATCTCTATCGCAAATTTTTCTACCCCGTACTTCTCTATAGGACTCCAATAGCTCATTACTACTGAAGGTGCGCCTAAATTGACACTAGTTTTAAGCAAATCAAAAACTTCATTGACTCCAGCCCCATTTTCAATTGCTTGTTCCGAGGCTGCTTGAATTACAGGACCATCCATCACCGGATCTGAGTATGGGTAGCCAATTTCAATTGCATCTACGCCGCCGTCTATCATGGCCTTAATAATTTTCTTCGCTTTTTTTTGCGTTGGAAATCCTGCAGGCAAGTACCCAATTAAAATTGCTCGATTTTTACTCTTCGATAAGGTAAAAAGTTTATCTAAAGGTGTAGACATTAAAGCGGCAGTCCAAAATAATCTGCAGCAGTCTGAACATCTTTGTCGCCTCTTCCAGAAAGATTTATCAGCAAAGTTGCATCCTTGCCTAGCTCATTACCAATTTCTAGTGCCCCAGCTAATGCATGTGCTGTTTCAATTGCAGGAATAATTCCTTCTGATTTACACAAAAGTGAAAATGCGTACATTGCTTGGTCATCAGTTATTGGGCGATACTCAGCTCGACCTAGGTCATTTAAGTATGCATGCTCTGGACCTACTCCTGGATAATCTAATCCCGCTGAAATTGAGTGAGACTCTACTGTCTGGCCATTCTTATCTTGCAGCACATAAGATCTGGTTCCATGTAAAACTCCTGGTGAGCCACCCGAAATTGTTGCGGCGTGGAAACCAGTTTCCACTCCTTTACCTCCAGCCTCTAATCCGATTAACCGAACTGATTTATCTTCAATAAATGGATGAAAAATTCCAATCGCATTTGAACCACCACCAACGCAAGCAAGTACTGCGTCCGGAAGTTTTCCAGTTAACTCCAAAACTTGTTTACGAGCTTCGACGCCAATAATTCTTTGAAAATCTCTCACAATCGTTGGGAAAGGATGCGGACCTGCAACTGTTCCCAGTAAATAATGTGTAGTTTCGACATTAGTAACCCAATCACGCATAGCCTCATTAATTGCATCCTTTAAAGTCTTAGATCCTTGAGTTACCGGCACTACCTCTGCTCCAAGTAATTTCATACGCGCCACATTTAGCGCTTGCCTCTTAGTGTCGGCTTCACCCATATACACAACGCACTCCAAGCCAAAAAGAGCTGCAGCAGTTGCAGAAGCAACGCCGTGCTGACCTGCCCCAGTTTCTGCAATTATGCGCTTCTTGCCCATTCGCTTGGTTAGCAATGCTTGTCCGAGCACATTATTAATTTTATGACTGCCTGTGTGGTTTAAATCCTCACGCTTCAACAGTACCCGCGCACCACCTGCATACTCTGAAAACCTTTTAGCCTCAGTAATTATGCTTGGTCTACCAGTGTAGGTTTTATGTAAATTATCTAGTTCTTTATGAAATTCTGGATCTGCCTGTGCTGTTAAATGTGCATCTGCTAGTTCATCCAATGCAGCAATTAGAGCCTCTGGTACAAAGCGGCCCCCATACGGTCCGAAGTGTCCTAATACATCTGAGTCAAAACTCTTAATCTTTGCAATATCCATCAGGAGAGTTTATTCGATAATTATCGATTAAGAAGATCTTTGATTGTATGAACTGGATTACCTGATTTTACGAGGGTCTCACCCACCAGGATTGCATTTGCGCCTAGTTCAGCAACTGCTTCCACCTCAGAGCGAGTACTAATCCCAGATTCTGCAATCTTAACTACTGAATCTGGCAATTTGGGCAAAATAAGTTCAAAAGCGTTCTTATCCAGCTCTAAGGTTTTAAGGTTTCTGCAATTTACTCCAATAATTTTTGCGCCAATATCTAATGCAACTTCAGCCTCTGACATCGTATGAACCTCAACTAAAACACTCATGCCAAGTTCAGTAGCTAACTGATAAAAATCAATCAACTGCGACTTTGATAGACCAGCAATTATCAATAGAAGTAAATCACTTCCTAAGATGCGCGATTCATAAACTTGAAATTCTGTAACTATAAAATCCTTGCGCAAGACTGGAAGGCTAATGGATTGTCTAACGCCAATAAGATCTGAAACCCTTCCTTTGAATTTTCGCTCTTCAGTCAAGACGCTAACTAGATCAGCGCCACCATGCTGATAACTTTTTGCTAAAGAAATTGGATCAGAAATTTCAGCTAGATCACCCTTGCTTGGAGATGACCTCTTAACTTCTGCAATTAAACTCATGCCTTCTTTATTTAGAGCAGCATAGGCATCTCGCAATTGTGGTGCAGTTACCAACTTTTCTCTTAGCATCGATGCAGGAACACTTCTCTTTGCTACATCTTCAAGAACACCTTCAATTATGCCATTGAGTGTATTTGGCTCAATCATCTGTAGGATCCTTACCTTCGGAAAGTAATGTCCATTTGTTTTTAGGTTTTACCTGATATCTGTCTGAATTCTTACGTTTACTTAATCGCACGATTAAATATGTTGCAATTAAAACCATTAAAAGGCTGCCGACAATTGAAATTCTCATGTACTTACCTTCATTGCATTGGCTGTAGCGATGGCACCAAGCACTGCTGCTGCCTTATTTATGCATTCTTGATTTTCAAGTTCTGGATTTGAATCTGCAACAATTCCTGCGCCCGCTTGAACATAAGCCACACCATCTTTGATTACAGCAGTTCTAATTGCTATACAGGTATCAATATTGCCCATAAAATCCAAGTAACCAATTGTTCCACCATATATTGCGCGTCGGCTAATCTCATTTTCTTCAATGATTTCCATAGCACGTGGCTTTGGTGCACCCGATAAAGTTCC
>CAIUBS010000080.1 GCA_903897475.1 uncultured Actinomycetes bacterium
AGGCGTTTGGTAATACGCCGATAATCTACATTATGTAAAGTAAAACTAGTTTGAGGCGAGCTCCTCTATCGGTAAGCAACTGCAAACCAAATTCCGATCGCCATAAACACCATCAATACGACCTACCGTTGGCAAATACTTACCAGATCTACCAATTCCATACTCTTCGCCCGTTGGAAAAGCTCCGATATCTCTAGGGTACTTACGATCCCAATCATTACTGACTAAATCTCCAATGGTGTGTGGAGCAAATCGCAAAGGTGATTGCTCAACTGTAATTTTGCCATTTTCAATGTCTGAAATTTCAGATCTTATGCTTTCCATGGCCGCTAAAAATCTATCTAGCTCCCTTACATCTTCAGATTCCGTTGGTTCAATCATCATTGTTCCAGCAACTGGAAAGCTAACTGTTGGTGCATGAAAACCATGATCCATCAAGCGTTTGGCAATATCATCCACGGTAACACCAGTCTTCTTGGTAATTTCTCTTATATCGATTATGCACTCATGAGCTATATGTCCATTTTGGCCCCGATACAAGACAGGAAATAATGGATCTAACTTCTTTGCTAAATAATTAGCAGATAAAATAGCCACTTCGGTCGCCTTAGTTAAACCGGCACCACCCATCATGCGAATGTACATCCATGAAATAGGAAGAATCGAAGCGGATCCAAATGGAGCACTTGAAACTGGTCCAGGTCCAGTGCTTGGACCCGCCAACGGATTGGCTGGGTGATTAGGTAAAAATGGAGATAGATGTGCTCTTGCAATTACCGGGCCAACCCCTGGTCCCCCGCCGCCATGTGGAATACAAAAAGTCTTGTGTAAATTTAGATGCGATACATCCGCACCAAACTTTCCGGGTTTTGCTACGCCAACTAGTGCATTCAAATTTGCACCATCAACATAGACCTGTCCACCCGCATCATGAATCATTTCGCAGATTTGCGAAATAGCTTCCTCAAATACCCCATGTGTAGAGGGGTAGGTCACCATCAAAGCCGCCAGAGATGATCTGTACTGTTCAATCTTCGATTTAAGATCTTCTAAACTTACATTTCCATAAGAATCACATTCAATTACTATTACTTTCATTCCAGCCATTACCGCACTTGCTGCATTAGTACCATGAGCACTTGCTGGTATCAGGCAAATATCACGATGAGACTCCCCTTTACTATCTAAGTAATTTCTAATTGCTAATAAGCCGGCAAACTCGCCCTGTGATCCGGCGTTAGGTTGTAACGAAACTGCGTCATAACCAGTTATTGAAATGAGCCACTTACTTAAAGAGTCTATAAGTTCAAGATATCCACTTGTCTGGTCGATTGGAGCAAATGGATGTATAGAGTTGAACTCACTCCAAGTAATAGGAATCATTTCACAGGTCGCATTCAATTTCATTGTGCAAGAGCCAAGTGGAATCATGGTTCTATCCAAAGCAAGATCGCGATCTGAAAGCGATCTTATATAACGAAGCATCGAGGTTTCAGAATGATATGTATTAAAAACTGGATGGGTTAAAAATGAGCTTTTTCTTGTTAAGCCTGATTCTGTTATTGAAGCTGCTGAATCAGCAAATTCAAGAACTTTTAGGAGCTGAATAAAATCAAACTCGGTCACAGTCTCATCAAACGAGACCGACAATTCAGTATCAGATATTAATCTTAGATTAAAACCAGCGGACAAGGCATCAGCAATAATTTGTTTAGCCGGTGCATTTTTAATGTGTACGGTGTCAAAAATCTCGTGATCAGCTACTGACAATCCTGCATTCTTGGCAGCTGCTCTAAATCTAAGTGCATAACTTTGAATCTGTTTTGCTATTGCAGTAAGTCCCTCTGGCCCATGCCACATCGCATAGAATGCTGAAATAACCGCTAGAAGTACTTGCGCAGTACAAATATTTGATGTTGCTTTATCTCGACGTATATGTTGTTCACGAGTTTGAAGAGCTAATCTAAAAGCTGGATTTCCATGAGTATCTACAGATTGTCCGACTAATCTACCCGGCAAGGATCGTTCTAAACCATTCTTCACAGCCATAAAGCCAGCATGTG
Organism: uncultured Actinomycetes bacterium; assembly: GCA_903897475.1. Lineage (GTDB taxonomy): Bacteria > Actinomycetota > Actinomycetes > Nanopelagicales > Nanopelagicaceae > Nanopelagicus. Next base: position 2,064 of record CAIUBS010000080.1, read on the forward strand.
GCCCACCAAATCCAACAGGAACGCCAAATCTTTGGGCACTCCCTACTGCTATATCAGCTCCTAACTCACCCGGTGATTTATAAAGAGTCAGTGCAAGTAGGTCGCAATCAATTATGGATAAGGCATTCTTATTCTTTAGCACTTGGATAATTTGGCTTGGATCCTTAATTCGGCCCGTGCTATCTGGATAGGCAATTATCGCAGCGAAAATGTCGCTATTTAAATCATCTGCGTGAAAATCACTTTCAATAACCTTAATCTTTAATGGTTTTGCTCTTGTTTGTATCACTGCTTTAACATGTGGGTGCAATTGTTTATCAATCAAAAAAACTGCATCATCACTTCCC
>CAIUBS010000081.1 GCA_903897475.1 uncultured Actinomycetes bacterium
AGCGCAGCCATCACCACCTTTCTTACCGTAAAGCGCTCCATTAATGCTGCAGCAAAAGGCGCAGTTAACCCATAAAGCAAAACATTTATTGCAACTGCAAGTGATATGACATCTCGCTGCCAGCCAAAATCTTTCTCTAGCGGCAGAATTAAAACTGATGGCGCGCTTCTAAAACCTGAAGTGGCAAATAATGTGGCAAAGGTAATTCCAGCTACTATCCAGGCTGGATGAATTACTCTTTTCTTCACAATTAATACTTTATTTAATTGATTAAGTACTTGGTTAGAAACTCACGTTCAGCATCAGTTATAGGACGAGATTTTCGAGTCTTTAAATCAATAGTTACTTGAACCGTTTTCATTTTGGCGTAAACAACCCCATCTTTACTTATCTCATACCCATTAACAAAGGAGGAGTTTCCAATGGAATCCACCCAAAGGGTTACCTCATAGAAACAGCCACCCTCTGTAATTGGTACTAAATAATCCACCTCACCACGGGCAACAACCATCTCCATTAATACTGGCTTCTCATTTTTTTCAGCAAAGCTATACCAGCCCCAATCAAATCTTGCCTCTTGGGCATAGGTTAAATACTTTGCGTTATTTACATGGCCAAATGCATCTAGATCATCCCAGCGAACAAATGCTTTATGGGTGTATTTCATATCTTTAATCCTTTATCTAGTTAATTTACGGTAGGTAGCTCTATGTGGACGGGCAGCATCAATTCCAAGACGAGAGATCTTATTTTCTTCATAACTTTCAAAGTTTCCTTCAAACCAAAACCACTTTGATTCACCCTCGTAAGCCAAAATATGGGTGGCAACTCGATCTAAAAACCATCTATCGTGAGAAATAACTACTGCACAACCTGGAAACTCTAGGAGTGCATTTTCTAATGAGGCTAAGGTTTCAACATCTAAATCATTTGTTGGCTCATCTAGTAGTAATAGATTTCCACCCTGCTTTAAAGTAAGGGCTAGATTTAATCTATTTCGCTCACCTCCTGAAAGTACTCCAGCTGGCTTTTGTTGATCTGGGCCTTTAAAGCCAAATGCAGATACATATGCTCTGCTTGGCATCTCAACATTTCCAACCTTTATAAAATCAAGTCCATCTGAGACTACCTCCCATAAAGATTTCTTTGGATCAATGCCACCACGAGATTGATCTACGTAGGAAATCTTTACCGTCTCACCTACTTTCACTACTCCAGAATCTGGTTTTTCCATACCTAAAATTGTTTTAAACAATGTAGTTTTTCCAGCACCATTTGGACCAATTACTCCCACAATTCCATTTCTAGGTAAGGTAAATGAAAGATCATCAATAAGAATTCGATCATCAAAACCTTTTACTAAATTTTGGCACTCAACTACCACATCACCAAGACGTGGTCCTGGTGGAATTTGGATCTCTTCAAAATCTAACTTACGAGTTTTATCAGCCTCTGCTGCCATCTCTTCATATCTAGCAAGACGTGCTTTGGACTTTACCTGTCTACCCTTGGCATTCATCCTTACCCACTCAAGCTCCTCTTTTAACCTTTTTGCTCGCTTGGCATCTTTTTGTCCTTCCACCTTCATACGAGCTTCTTTAGTCTCTAAGTAAGTTGTGTAATTTCCTTCATATGGATAAGCACGCCCACGATCTAGCTCCAAAATCCATTGTGCAACATTGTCTAGGAAGTATCGATCGTGGGTAATTGCCACCACAGTTCCTTCATACTTACTTAGATGTTGTTCTAGCCATAAAACTGATTCAGCATCTAAATGATTTGTTGGCTCATCTAGTAGCAATAGATCAGGTTTTTGCAATAGCAATTTACAAAGTGCAACACGCCTGCGCTCTCCTCCGGATAAAACCTTCACATCTGCCTCAGGTGGTGGGCAGCGGAGCGCATCCATTGCCTGCTCTAATTGTGAATCTAAATCCCAAGCATTTAAGTGATCTAATTTTTCTTGCAGATTTCCCATTTCAGCTAATAATTTGTCGTAATCAGCATCTGGATTAGCCA
>CAIUBS010000082.1 GCA_903897475.1 uncultured Actinomycetes bacterium
CCGACACATAATTAGCGATAGCGCGTTCATCTCCAACTCCTTCGCCGTGATTTACACTTGGAAATCGAATCAATTCCTGACACAGTAATACCGTCTCATCTTCTAAATCTTTAATCTGCTGTGTACTTAACCTCATAGGCACATCCTACAGATACGAGATTTCCCATGAATTAGTATTAGGTTAAAATAGAAATAGGTCCGGGTGGCGGAATTGGCAGACGCGCTAGCTTGAGGTGTTAGTGCCCGTAAGGGCTTAGGGGTTCAACTCCCCTCCCGGACACCAGTATTTGACTCAAACATTATGATTCTTAGATGAGTAGAGTTTTCGATCACTTGATTCGCGAGATTCCAGATTTTCCTAAACCGGGAATTGTTTTCAAGGACATCACTCCGCTTATTGCTGACAAGGATGCATTTTCTCAGTGTTGTAATGAAATTGCGCAGTACGCAGCAGATTGCGATTACATTGCAGGTATTGAAGCTCGAGGCTTTATTTTTGCTTCCGCGGCTTGCGTACTTACAGGTAAAGGTTTTATTCCAATCCGGAAAAGTGGAAAATTGCCTGGTCAGACAATTTCACAAAGTTACGATTTAGAGTATGGGCAGGCGACCCTGGAGATTCATTCGGGTTTGATCAAGGAAGGCAAAAGAGTTCTCGTAGTAGATGATGTTTTGGCCACCGGTGGAACCGCGATCGCAGCGGTTCAACTATTAAAGGAAGCCGGATTGGTACCAACTGGTTTGGTTTTTTTGCTTGAAATATTTCAACTGGGTGCAAGATCACGAATTGCCGAAGTCTTACCTGGCATACAAACCCACACAATCTTGGCAGAATGAGTTCATGGCTGAATTAATTTACTATTGCGGAACGATGGATAGTGGCAAATCTACGCTAGCCCTTCAAACGGCGCACAACCACAGATCCAGGGGTCGCGATGGCGTTATTTTCACTAGCAAGGACAGAGCTGGCAAGGGTGTTATTTCTTCAAGACTTGGTCTACAAATTGATGCCCTGGAAGTCGATGAAGATATGGATATTCATAAGTTGATTGTTGAAAGACTTTCAATCGGAGGCCGGATTAATTTTATAATTTGTGATGAAGCCCAGTTTTATACGCCATTACAGATCGAGCAGCTTGCAAAAATTGTCGATGGTCTTGGCATAGATGTTTATGCTTTTGGAATTCTTTCCGATTTTCGAACAAAGCTTTTTCCGGGTAGTGCCCGACTTGTCGAGTTGGCTGATCGAGTCCAAACGCTTCAGGTAGAGGCCTTATGTTGGTGTGGGGAACGTGCTACACATAATGCTAGAACTATTGGTGGAAAAATGGTCACTGAAGGCGAGCAAGTAGTTATAGGTGATGTAAGCACCACCTCAAATGTGGCCTATGAAGTATTATGTCGAAGGCACCATATGCGCAATGTCACTTCAAAGGTTTCAAATCCAGCATCAGAACAACCACTGCCCTTTAACAATTAGGAGAAATATGAAGACTAAAGGTTATGTAGTAAAAAGTGCAAAAGCTGCGTTGGAGAAATATGAGTTCGAACGCAGACAATTGCGTCCAAGAGATGTCGCACTAGACATTGCCTTTGCTGGTATTTGCCACTCTGATATTCACCAAGCTCGAGAAGAGTGGGGTCCTGCACTTTTTCCTATGGTGCCTGGGCATGAAATCGTTGGCAAAGTCACACAAGTTGGCTCACAAGTTAGTAAATTTAAAGTTGGTGACACTATAGGTGTTGGAGTCTTTATAGATTCATGTCGCAAGTGTGCAAGTTGTAATGCTGGACTTGAACAGTACTGTGTTGAAGG
>CAIUBS010000083.1 GCA_903897475.1 uncultured Actinomycetes bacterium
AACTCACTTTACCCAAAGGGTGGCGATGTAACAGTTGAGGATTTAGTTAAAAAGGGTGCAGCACGTAAAGGTCATCCAGTTAAAGTACTCGGAAATGGCGATATCTCAGTAAAAGTTTCCGTAGTTGCTCACGCATTTTCATCATCAGCTACTGCAAAGATTTCAGCTGCTGGCGGATCTGCAAAGACTCTTTAATACTTAAAGATTAGATAGAAGGGAGAAGAACTTGTTAGCAGCATTTGGTAAGGCATTTAAGACGCCTGATTTGCGTAAGAAGATTATCTTCACTCTTTCTATCATGGCCCTATTTCGATTGGGTTCAGTAATTCCAACTCCTGGAGTTTCCTATGTGAATGTGCAGGAGTGTTTAGCAACTGCAAACACTGGTGGCTTATTTGGTTTGATCAACCTATTTAGCGGTGGCGCTTTGCTTCAACTTAGCGTTTTTGCTCTCGGCATCATGCCTTACATCACCAGCTCAATCATTGTTCAGTTGTTAACTGTTGTTATCCCTCGGTTTGAAGCTTTAAAGAAAGAGGGACAATCTGGAACTGCCAAGCTAACTCAATACACCCGTTACTTAACAATTGGTCTGGCAATTTTGCAATCAACGGGCTTGATTGCAGTTGCTCGTATTGATGGTCGAATTTTCCCTAATTGCGCACTGCCAATTATTCCTGATACCTCATGGCAAAGAATTATCACCATGATCGCAGTTATGACTGCTGGTACCTCAGTAATTATGTGGTTAGGTGAATTGATCACAGATCGTGGCGTTGGTAATGGTATGTCGATCTTAATTTTCACTTCGATTGCTGCAACCTTCCCAGGACAACTTTGGTCCATTCGCCTACAAAAGGGCTGGTTTGCATTCCTATTTATTATGGCAGTTGGAGTTTTAATCGTTGCAGCAGTTGTATTTGTTGAGCAGGCGCAACGTCGAATTCCAGTGCAGTATGCAAAGCGTCAGGTAGGACGTCAGCAATACGGTGGAACTAGCACCTATATTCCAATCAAGGTAAACCAATCTGGTGTTATCCCAGTAATTTTTGCATCCTCACTTTTGTATATACCTTCTTTAATTGTTAACTTCAGCGGAAGCCAAGCAGGGTGGGCAACGTGGGTTTCAAAGAACTTAGTAAATGGCGATAACTTCTTCTATATCGGTGTATATGCAGCATTGATCGTCTTCTTTACCTACTTCTATGTTGCAATTACTTTCAATCCAGATGAGGTTGCCGACAATATGAAACAGTATGGTGGTTTTATTCCAGGCATTAGAGCTGGCAGACCAACCTCTGAGTACCTGCAATATGTATTATCAAGAATTACCGCACCTGGTTCGCTTTATCTTTCAATCGTTGCGATCATTCCTTTTATCGCATTGATTTTGTTCCAGGCTTCACAAAACTTCCCATTTGGTGGAACTGCTATTTTGATCGTTGTTGGTGTTGGTCTAGATACTGCCAAGCAGATTGAATCTCAACTGCAACAACGTTCCTATGAGGGGTTCTTGCGCTAATGCGATTAATCCTGGTTGGACCACCAGGTGCTGGTAAAGGAACACAAGCAGTTCATCTAGCTGCCCATTACAAAATTCCACACATCTCAACCGGTGATATTTTCCGTGCTAATTTAAAAAATGGCACTGAGCTTGGCAAACAAGCGCAAAGCTTTATGGATCGTGGTGAATTAGTGCCAGATTCAGTCACTAATGAAATGGTTAGAGATCGACTTGGAAATAATGATGTGGCCAATGGCTTTTTACTAGATGGCTTTCCAAGAAATACCAATCAAGCTCAAGTTTTAGATCAAATCTTGGTAGAAAAGAAAATGCCATTGGATGCGGTACTAGAACTAAAAATAGATAATGCAGAAATTGTTAAACGATTATCCGGCCGTCGCACCTGTCGTGGATGTGGTGCCTCATCTCATGTTGAATTTGAAAAGCCAAAGGTGGCCGGAGTTTGCGATAAGTGCCAAGGTGAGCTCTATCAACGAGAGGATGACAAAGAAGAGGTGGTTACTCGCCGGCTTGCGATCTACAACGATCAAACTGCGCCAATTGTTGAGTTTTATAAATCAACCGGGCTATTAAAAATTATTTCAGCCCTTGGTGATGTCTCTGAGATTACCAAAAAAGCTATCTCAATCTTAGGTTAGTACATATGGCAATTGAGATTAAAGATCTTTCGCAATTAAAGTTAATGCGAAAAGCAGGGTTAGTAGTTGCTGATACTTTGAAATTACTTAAACAATCTGCCCAAATCGGAATGACTACTTTGGAACTAGATGAGATTGCCGCAAATAATCTAGCTAAACATGGAGCAACATCATCCTTTTTGGGTTATCACGGATTTCCCGCTGTTATCTGTGCTTCAGTAAATGAAGAGGTAGTGCATGGAATTCCAAACAAAAGAAAATTAGTATCAGGCGATGTTTTATCAATTGATTTTGGCGCCATAGTTGATGGCTGGCATGGTGATGCTGCCATCTCATTTGGTTTAGGTGAGGTGGAAGCGGCTAATCAAAAGTTAATGGATGTTTGCGAAGAGTCGATGTGGCGTGGAATTGCTGCAGGTAAAAAAGGTGCCAAGCTAACTGATATCTCAGCTGCGATTGAAGGTTATATAAATTCACAAGGTAAGTATGGAATTTTGCGTGAGTATGGCGGCCATGGCATTGGTAGCGCGATGCATCAAGAGCCACATATTTTAAATTTTGGTCCAGCAGGTAATGGGCCTGAGTTAGTAGTTGGTATGGCACTTGCGATCGAACCAATGATTACCAGGGGACATGAGCGCACTAAAGTTTTAAGTGATGATTGGACAGTTGTCTCACATGATTCATCAACTGGTGCACATTTTGAACATACCTACACAATCACTCCCGATGGCAAAATCTTTGTGTTAACCGCCGAAGATGGTGGAAAAGAGCAGCTTGCCAGATTGGGTGTTGAAGTCTCAGATTTGCTCTAGGTGGATGCGGATTTTCCCGCATAGATTCCAAGCTCTTTGAGCGGATTTTTCTTTTTTCCCTACCCCGCCTAAACTATCCCTCCTGCCTCGCAAGGGGTAAACCTAATTTAGAACAGATAAGTAGGTATCGCTTGGCCAAGAAAGACGGTGCAATTGAAATCGAAGGCACTGTTGCTGAAGCACTACCGAACGCAATGTTCCGAGTTGAGTTAACAAATGGACACAAAGTTTTAGCACATATCAGCGGAAAGATGCGACAGAACTACATTCGCATTTTGCCCGAGGATAAAGTGATCGTAGAACTTAGTCCGTATGACCTCACCAGAGGTCGAATTATTTATCGTTACAAATAAATAATTTTTAATCTTCAAGTTGTTAGAAAGGTAATCGTGAAGGTCAAACCTAGCGTGAAAAAGATTTGCGACAAGTGCAAAGTCATTCGTCGTAATGGTCGCGTTATGGTGATCTGCGACAACCTACGCCATAAACAACGTCAGGGTTAATTTAAAAAACGCGTGATGTGACTTAATTAAGGTCAAACTTAATTAAGACCCTCAGTCCGAAAGGCTGGGGCCAGGTGAGAAATTATCTGGAGGCATTGCGAAGGACCTTTCGGATAAAAGAAACAGGTTAGCGATATGGCACGTCTTGTTGGTGTCGATCTTCCCCGCGAAAAGCGTGTTGAGGTCGCACTTACCTATATTTTTGGAATGGGCCTTACCCGTTCGCAGGCAACTCTTGCCGCAACTGGTATTTCACCAGACACCAGAGTGAAAGATTTACAAGAGCCAGATTTGGCAAAGCTTCGTGAATTCATTGAAGCAAATTACAAAATTGAGGGTGATCTTCGTCGAGAGGTCGCTGGCGACATCCGCCGTAAAGTTGAAATTCAAAGCTACCAAGGATCACGTCACCGTAAGGGATTACCGGTCCGCGGACAACGTACTCACACCAACGCTCGTACTCGCAAGGGTCCACGTGTTGCAATCGCTGGTAAGAAGAAGGAGACCAAGTAATGGCCGCCGAAAAGACTAAACCAGCAAAGGAAGCAGCAAAGGCTGCACCTAAGAAAATTAAAGCACGTAAGAAGGATAAGAAAAATGTTGCCTTCGGACATGCTTATATCAAGAGCACTTTCAACAACACCATTGTTTCAATTACCGATCCTGCAGGTGGTGTAATTGCATGGTCATCATCGGGTCAAGTTGGATTTAAAGGTTCTCGTAAATCAACTCCCTTTGCTGCGCAAATGGCAGCTGAGGCTGCTGCTCGCAAAGCAGCTGAGCATGGTTTAAAGAAGGTTGATGTATTTGTTAAGGGACCTGGTTCAGGCCGGGAAACTGCAATTCGTTCATTACAAGCAGCAGGTCTTGAGGTTGGAGCCATCGCAGATGTAACTCCAGCACCTCATAACGGTTGCCGTCCACGTAAACCACGTCGAGTATAAGGAAAGGGAGAAAACTATGGCTCGCTATACCGGTGCAGATTGCAAAAGATGCCGTCGCGAAAAAGTAAAGCTCTTCCTTAAGGGCTCAAAGTGCGATGGTCCAAAGTGTCCAATTGAGTCACGTCCATACCCACCAGGACAACATGGCCGTGCTCGCTCTAAGGATTCTGAGTATTTACTACAGATGCGTGAGAAGCAGAAGTGCGCTCGCATTTACGGAATTTTGGAAAGACAGTTCCGTGGTTATTACGAAGAGGCTAACCGCTTACAAGGTAAGACTGGCGAAAACCTTTTGGTGTTACTTGAAACTCGCTTAGACAATGTCGTCTTCCGCGCTGGCTTTGCTAAGAGCCGTGACATGGCACGCCAATTGGTACGCCACGGTCATTTCTTAGTTAATGGCAAGAGCGTAAATATTCCATCTTTCCGAGTCACACCTATGGACATAATTGATGTAGTACCAGCTTCGCTGGATACCACTCCATTTATTGTGGCCAGTGCTGAACTTGGCGAGAAGAGTGTTCCAGCATGGATGGAAGTTGTTGGATCAAAGATGAGAATCTTGGTTCACTCAGTTCCAACCCGCCCAGTTATTGATACTCAGGTACAAGAACAACTAATCGTTGAGCTTTACTCGAAGTAATCATTAATAAAGAAGTACAGATTTACCAGCAGTAAAACTAAATATCGAAATAGCCAACCGGAAGATCAAATAGAGGGTCTTCCAGAACATACGGAGGAACACAGTGCTGATTGCACAACGCCCCATCCTCACTGAGGAAGTAGTAAGCGATTACCGTTCACGGTTCATAATTGAGCCGCTAGAGCCTGGTTTTGGCTACACCCTTGGTAACTCAATTCGTCGCACATTACTATCTTCAATTCCAGGTGCAGCTGTTACTGGAATTAGAGTAAACGGTGCACTTCACGAATTCACAACTTTAGAAGGTGTTAAAGAGGATCTAACTGAGATCGTTTTAAACATCAAGAACCTAGTTCTTTCATCAGATAATGATGAGCCATCACTTCTTTACATTCGTAAGAATGGCGATGGTGTTGTAACTGGTGCAGATGTTGCCGCTCCAGCGGGAGTTCAAGTCCACAATCCAGAGCTACACATCGCAACCTTAAACTCAAAGGCAAACCTTGAGATTGAGTTAACGGTTGAGCGTGGTCGTGGTTACATCACTGCTGTGCAGAATAAGCAAGCAGGTGGTGAGATTGGTCGAATCCCAGTGGATTCAATCTATTCACCAGTTCTTCGTGTTACTTACAAGGTTGAAGCTACACGTGTTGAACAACGCACCGACTTTGATCGCTTAGTAATTGATGTTGAAACTAAAAGATCTATGAAGCCAGCAGATGCAATGGCATCAGCAGGTAAAACATTAGTTGAGCTATTTGGCCTTGCTCGTGAGCTAAATACCAACGCCGAAGGTATAGAGATGGGACCTTCCATTCAAGATGCAGCATTAGCTGCAGATATGGCACTGCCGATTGAAGATCTTGAATTAACTGTTCGTTCTTATAATTGCTTAAAGCGTGAAGGTATCCACACAGTTGGCGAATTACTTTCACGATCAGAGGCAGATTTAATGGATATCCGTAATTTCGGCTCCAAGTCAATTGATGAAGTTAAAGCGAAATTACAATCTATGGGAATGCAACTTAAAGATAGCCCAGTAGGTTTTGATCCAACTAAGCATGCAAACTATGGAAGCAACGTTGACGATGAACTTGTCGACGAAGAGGTCTAGGAGAAAATATGCCAAAGCCAAGTAAAGGCCCACGTCTAGGAAGTGGACCAGCACATGAGAAATTATTGCTGGGTACTCTTGCAGCTCAACTTTTTGAAAAAGGAAAGTTGACCACAACCGAAGCTAAAGCCAAACGTCTTCGTCCATTAGCTGAGCGATTAATTACTCATGCTAAAAAAGGTGATCTTCCTGCTCGTCGTAGAGTGATGGCAAGGATTTCAAGTAAATCAGTTGTGCACACATTATTTACTGACATTGCACAAAGATTTGCATCTCGTGATGGTGGTTATACCCGTATAACTAAAATCGGTCCACGCAAAGGTGATAACGCACCTATGGCAGTAATCGAAATGGTTGAAGCTGGAACACCAGTAAAAAAGGTAGCTAAAAAAGCAGCAGCGAAAGCTGAGTAATAACGCAACCTAAATAATTATGACGCTACCCACTCTCAATCCCGAGAGTGGGTTTGCTCGTTTAAGGGTTGATTTAACATATGATGGAACAAATTTTTCTGGCTGGGCAAAACAGCCAAACCAGCGGACAATTCAAGAAGAGTTTGAAAATTCCCTTTCAACAATTCTAAGAACACCCGTGGCCACTATTGTGGCTGGAAGAACAGATGCAGGTGTACATGCAAAGCATCAAGTTTTACATACAGATATTCCTGATAAGTCCCAGATTGATAACCTTACTTTTAGATTAAATCAATTACTCCCAGAAGATATTCGAGTTTTGAGTACCACATGGGCACCGCCTAATTTTCATGCTCGATTTACCCCGATATCTCGTACTTACCAATACAAAATAATTGATGGGGGACAAGTCACTACCCCATTGAATCGATATGACAGTGTGGAATGGTTTAGAAAATTAGATACAAACCTAATGAACCTGGGATCTAATTTATTGCTTGGTGAGCACGATTTCTTTGCTTATTGCAGGTATCGTGAAGGTGGGAGCACCATTAAAAACCTAATTAAATTTCAGTGGCGACGAGATGAAAATTCAACTGTAATTGGTGAGATTCAAGCTAACTCGTTTCGTTACAACATGGTGAGAAATTTGGTTGGGGCTGCAGTTTGTGTTGGCGAAGGCAGGTTTGAACCAAATTGGATGAGGAAAGTTTTAGATGAAAAAATTAGAGTTTCAGATAGTTATGTATTTCCGGCGAAGGGACTGACCCTTATTTCAATTTCATACCCAACTGAGGATCAATACTTAGATAGCTATAACCAACATTTAGCCCAGCAAGAAATTGATGAGGTTGAAGGCTGATATTTGAGCGGGGAACAAACTGGTTTTGACCCAAAGCCTCATCTGAAGGTAATCTTGCCCCTCTGGAAATGACCCGGTTGGGACAATCCTTAAATTAGAAAGCGAGATGCTCGTGCGCACTTTTACACCGAAGGCTGGTGAGATTACCCGTAGTTGGTATCTCATTGATGCTCAAGATGTTGTGCTTGGTCGTCTTGCAACTCATGCTGCAAATCTTTTACGCGGTAAACATAAAACAACTTTTGCTCCACATATGGATATGGGTGACTTTGTTGTGGTTATCAATGCCGACAAAGTTGCATTAACTGGATCAAAGAGTTCACAGAAATTTGCTCATCAACACTCTGGCTATCCAGGTGGTATGACATCAACTGTTTACTCAGATTTGTTTGAAAAGTTTCCTACTCGCGCAGTAGAAAAAGCAATTAAGGGAATGCTTCCTAAGAACTCGGTAGGCCGTTCTGCCGCGACTAAGTTAAAGGTATATGCAGGATCTGAGCACCCACATGCAGCACAAAATCCAAAAGTTTTTGAATTTAACCAAGTTTCACAGATAGCAAAGAAGTAATAGGAGCGTAATGTCCAACGAGAATTTAGAATCAGTTGAAGAGGATCTACCAACCTCATACAGCTCAAGTACGCCAGCTGCAGCAACAAATCGCAAAGCTATTACCGCACCTGGTGGCGGAGTTGGTCGTCGCAAGGAAGCGGTTGCAAGAGTTCGCCTAGTACCAGGATCTGGTCGATGGGTTGTAAATGGCAAGCCATTAGAGGTTTATTTTCCAAACAAAGTTCACCAACAATCAATTTCTGAACCATTTAGAACTGTTGGTGCCGAAGGTACTTACGATGTTTTTGCTCGAATTAATGGTGGTGGAACTTCAGGACAGGCAGGTGCACTTCGTCTAGGAGTAGCTCGTGCATTAAATGAAATTGATGTTGATGCAAACCGTCCATCACTAAAGAAAATTGGCTTCCTAACTCGTGATGCTCGCGTAATTGAGCGTAAGAAGTACGGACTTAAGAAAGCTCGTAAGCGCTCTCAATACAGCAAGCGTTAATTCAAACTCTCTTAAAATAATCATGGCCCTCTTCGGCACCGATGGTGTTCGAGGTGTTGCTAATGTTGATCTAACAGCTGAACTTGCAGTTGATTTAGCAATTGCTGCAGCACATGTTCTAGGTGAAATTGGAGCATTTGAAGGTCATAGACCCAAGGCAATTGTCGGTCAAGACTCTCGGGCATCTGGCGACTTTCTTGAAGCCGCAGTTGTTGCTGGGCTAACAAGTGCTGGTGTTGATGTTTATCGAGTTGGAATACTTCCAACACCTGCTGTTTCCTTTTTAGTTAAGGAAAGTGGAGCCGATCTAGGTGTAATGATTAGTGCATCGCACAACCCCATGCCAGATAACGGAATTAAATTCTTTGCCAAAGGTGGCGATAAATTAGCTGATTCACTAGAAGCACAAATTGAAGCCAGGCTAGGCGAGCCATGGGATAGGCCTGTTGGTTTAAATGTGGGAAGAATTATTGAAGATACTGAGGCGAAAAATAAATATATCTCATATCTACTATCAACAATTAGTACTCGATTAAATGGAATTAAAGTTGTGGTTGATTGTGCAAATGGGGCTGCCTCATATACAGCACCGCTAGTTTATGAAAAAGCTGGAGCGATCGTGACAGCAATTTCTGCTACCCCAACTGGCTGGAACATAAATGAAAATTGTGGATCAACACATTTAGATAACTTGATCAAAACAGTAGTTTCCACTAATTCTGACCTAGGAGTAGCTCATGATGGGGATGCCGATCGCTGTTTATTTGTTGCAGCAAATGGTGATGTAATTGATGGCGATTTTATCTTGAATATCTTGGCAAATCAGTGGCTAGCACAGGGAAAGCTAAATAAAAATACAGTTGTTGGAACGGTCATGAGTAATTTGGGCTTTGTAAAATCCATGGAGTCAGCTGGTATAACGGTTGAGAAAACAGCAGTAGGTGATCGTTACGTTTTAGAAAAAATGTTAGAGCACAACTTTAATTTGGGTGGAGAACAATCTGGACACATAATTATGAGAGATTTTTCAAATACAGGAGATGGGTTGCTTACCGCACTTCAGGTTATGCAAGTAATAGTTAACTCACAGAAATCTTTGAGTGATTTAGCATCGAGCATGGATAAATTTCCTCAAGTATTAATTAACATCAGTGATGTTAAAAAAGATCTGCTGGGATCTTCTGAAAAAATAAAGCAGGCAATTCTTGCTGCAGATCAGGAGTTAATGGGCAAAGGTAGAGTTTTAGTTAGAGCTTCAGGCACAGAATCAATAGTTCGAGTGATGGTTGAGGCAAATGAATTGCAATTAGCGCAAAAAATCGCTGATTCATTAGCGCAACTAGTAAGATTAGAGCTTAAGTAAAGGGAGTTAAAAATGTGCGGCATTGTTGGCTACACCGGTAAAGACTCCGCACTGACACCAGTAATTGAAGGCCTTCGTCGCCTGGAATATCGCGGATATGACTCAGCTGGAATTGCGATACCAGCTGAAATTGGAAAGCCATTATTTATCGAAAAAAGGTCAGGTAAGCTAAAAAATTTAGAAGATGCTCTTGGAAAAACTCCAAAATCTAATAGTGGAATTGGCCATACCAGGTGGGCAACCCATGGTGGGCCAACTGATACTAATGCGCATCCTCATTTAGATAATGAAGGAAAGTTGGCATTAATTCATAATGGGATAATTGAAAACTATGAGCAGCTTAGATATGAATTAGAGAAAAAGGGTCATAAATTTAAATCTGAGACTGATACAGAATCTGTAGTGCACTTACTAAGTGATGCCAGAAAAGAAAATAATGGTGACCTTGCAGCTGCTATGCGCCAAGTTTGTAAGCAACTAAAAGGCTCATTTACCTTATTAGCAATTCACGCAGATGATCCGACACATATTGTGGGCGCAAGACGTAATTCACCACTGGTAGTTGGAATTGGAGATGGCGAAAACTTTCTAGCTTCAGATGTGGCTGCATTTATTTCACACACTAAAAAGGCTCTCGAACTAGGCCAAGACCAAGTAGTAGATATAACACCAACTTCAATTGAAGTTACAGATTTGTCAGGACAAAAAGTTACTGGCAAAGAGTTTGAAATTTCATGGGATGCAACTGCAGCCGAGCGTGGTGGTTTTTCACATTTTATGCTTAAAGAGATATATGAACAACCGAAAGCTATTGCTGATACTTTAATCGGTAGATTATCTGGTTTAGATTTAAAGATTAAGTTTAAGAAGTTCAACAAAATAGTAATAATTGCGTGTGGAACTGCTTACAACGCTGGATTAGTTGGAAAATATGCGATTGAAAAGTGGGGAAACATTCCAGTAGATGTAGAACTAGCCTCAGAATATCGATATCGCGAGCCGAGTTTAGATAAGAAAACTCTAGTAATTCCAATTTCTCAGTCTGGTGAGACAATGGATACTTTGATGGCACTTCGTTATGCAAAATCAAAAAATGCCACAATACTTTCCGTTTGCAATACGAATGGATCCACGATTGCTAGAGAATCAGATGCAGTTTTGTATACCCATGCTGGCCCAGAGATAGCAGTAGCTTCTACTAAAGCATTTGCTACGCAACTTATTGCGATGTATCTCATTGGCTTAGAGGTGAGTAGAAAATTAGGTACTTTAACGAAGAATGAAATCAAACAAATAAGTGAAGAATTAAATCAGCTACCTGCAAAAGTTGAGCAAATACTGGAAACTGTTGAACCGTTACGTCAAACAACAAGAAAATTTAAATCAGCTGAGTCAGTTCTTTTTCTTGGAAGACATGTTGGATATCCAACTGCTTTAGAAGGGGCTCTTAAGTTAAAAGAACTTGCATATATGCATGCTGAAGGTTTTGCAGGTGGAGAGCTTAAACATGGACCAATTGCATTAATCGATCAGGGAACTCCCGTTGTAGCCATTATGCCAACTTCTGGGTCACTATTAGCAGAAAAGATGGCAAGTAATATTCAGGAAGTAAAGGCTCGAGGTGCCATAGTAATTGTTATAAGTGAATCGGATTTTGCAGGTGCTGATCATTTTATTCGTATTCCAAAAGTGAATCAATTAATGCAACCAGTTTTATCTGTTGTTCCTCTTCAGGTTATTGCCTACGAAATGGCAGTAGCCAGGGGTAATGATGTTGATCAACCGCGTAACTTGGCTAAGTCTGTAACTGTAGAATAAAAATGCCCGAGGAAAGAAAAAGGCAGAAAAACTCTGCACTAAAACTCACAATATTATTTGTTTCTCTATACGGATTAGTAACACAACAAGTTCTAGCAAATACTTGGATACGAAGGTTAGATGAATGGATTTATGAAAGGGACTTTTTACTAATAACTCCTGGCAAAACACCAACTCTTGTAATGCTTATAGATGATTTAGGGTTAAGAAGTATCACAGCAATATTCTTAATTATTACGGCAGTAATTATCAGCCGTAGATTTAAATCTTGGCGCCCAATTAATTTATCCGTTCTTTCACTAATTTTATTGAATTTAGTTGTTGGTGCGTCCAAATTATTATTTGGTAGGACTAAACCAAGCTCGGGATTTGATTTAGTTTTTACCGATAGTGGACTTTCTTACCCATCTGGACATGCAGCAAATGCAATATTAACCTGGGGTATGTTGGCCTATTTAATTTTTAGATACTCACACAAACAACCGTTTGAGGGAATCCGACTGACTTGGTTTGTTGCGATTATTACTACTGGAGTTTGCCTAGCGTCCTTATACCGAAATACCCATTGGTTCTCGGACTTATTAGGTGGCCTATTTATTGGTTCTGCACTACTAGTTCTAATAATCGCGATTGATAGATCAATAAGTTCTAATCGCCAACCTTCATAAAGCAAAGTAGGCTAATTACATGAATAGAGCCGTTGCTGAAATTAATCTTAATGCAATCGAAAGTAACTTAAAATTTATAAAAGGTAAAACAAACGCTCAAGTGCTTGCAGTAGTTAAAGCAGATGCATACGGTCATGGGTTAATCCCAATTTCAAAATCTGTAATAGAGGCTGGAGCTGATTGGTTAGGAACGGCGCTGTTAGAGGAGGCAATAACTCTGAGAGAAAACGGAATTAAGGTTCCAATTATTGCTTGGCTAACTCCTTGTGGTGAGGATTTTAAGTCTGCGATAAATTTAAATATTGATTTATCAATCTCATCTCTTGAAGTTCTAAATGAAATAATCGATTCAAGTACTCAACTAGGAAAAAAACCTAGATTACATATAGAGATAGATACTGGAATGAGTAGGGGTGGCGTTGGAGATGATTGGGATAGTTTTGTAGTTGAAGTCAGTAAATTGGTAAAAGAAGACAAAATTAGCTTGGTTGGTGTTTGGTCACATTTTGCAAGAGCAGATGAACCTTTAGAAAAAATGAATTCGCAACAACTATCAATTTTCACCGATCGAGTAACTAAACTTATTAACTCTGGTATTAAACCTGAGTTTTTACATATGGCAAATTCAGCAGCAGCTTTAACATTTAAAGACTCACATAAGAATATTATTAGATGGGGTATTGGATTATATGGATTAAGTCCAGATGTAAATTACATAGGTGACTCTATTTCAATTGGATTAAAACCTGCTATGAAGCTAAAAGCAAAACTAAATCTTGTAAAAAAAGTTAAAGCTGGATCGACAGTCGGCTACGGTGCTACAGCAGTTGTTAATGAAGATACTAAGTTAGGAGTTGTGACTTTAGGATATGCAGATGGAATTCCAAGAAATGCGAACAATCTGGCTGGAGTTTTTGCC
Organism: uncultured Actinomycetes bacterium; assembly: GCA_903897475.1. Taxonomy (GTDB): domain Bacteria; phylum Actinomycetota; class Actinomycetes; order Nanopelagicales; family Nanopelagicaceae; genus Nanopelagicus. The sequence continues at coordinate 13,287 of CAIUBS010000083.1, forward strand.
TGCGGTAAGCGGGCGCCATTAATAGGACGAGTTTCTATGGACCAATTCGTAGTTAACCTTGGTATTGAATCCTTAGCAAAAACTGGGGATGAGGTGATCGTTTTTGGTGCAGGTAATGATGGTGAGTACACAATTGATGAGTGGGCCAAGGCTTGCGGAACAATAAATTATGAGATTGTTACCCGAATTGGTCCTCGTGTGCCTAGAATCTACACTCGTGAGTGAAAACAATTTACTGGCGATTAAATCTTTATCTGTCAGCTTCGGTGGTTTAAAAGCCCTATCAAATGTTGATTTAAATTTAAATAAAAATGAGGTAGTTGGATTAATTGGACCAAATGGTGCCGGAAAGACAACTCTATTTAACGCCTTATCTGGATTAGCAGATGTTGAGTCTGGCGAGCTAGAAATTTATGGAAAAAAACATGCCTGGCCAAAACCTCATGAATTAGTAAACCTTGGAATTTCACGAACTCTTCAAGGTGTTGGGTTATTTCCGGAGTTAACTGTTTTAGAAAACGTAATGATTGGGGCAAACAAAACCGCTAGAAGTGGCTTAATTTCCTCAGCTTTAGGTTTAAGTAGCAAAGATGAGACAAAGTTAAAGCAAAAGGCACTAACTGCGTTAGAAAGAGTTTATGCATCAGGGATTGCGGACCAAAGAGCTGATTCTCTGGCATACCCTGTTACTAAGCGTGTAGCTATTGCAAGAGCTTTAGTAAGTGAGCCAAAAATTTTATTACTTGATGAACCAGCCGGTGGACTTGGAGCTCAAGATATTGAATGGATGAATATTTTAATTCACAATCTAGCAACCCAATGCTCGGTAATTTTAGTAGAGCACCATATGGATGTGGTTATGTCCGTCTGTGATCGCTTGTATGTTTTAAATTTTGGTCAAGTGATCTCATCTGGTGAAGTAGAAGAAGTAAGACGTGATCCTGCAGTAGTTGCGGCCTATTTAGGAGTAAACAATTGAGTCTTATTGTTTCTAATTTAACAATTGATCATGGCGCAATTCGAGCCATCAATAATGTTTCGTTTCAGGTCCCAACTGGGCAACTAACTGCAATTATTGGCGCAAACGGTGCTGGTAAAACGACATTGCTTAGAACCTTATCCGGATTAAAAGAGAGTAAGTCAGGATCGGCAACCTGGAATGGCACATCAATTCTTGGTAGAAAATCTGAAGATTTAGCTAGGTCAGGAATAATGCATGTATCGGATGGAAAATCTGTTATTGCTGAGTTAACTGTTAGGGAGAATTTGGCTCTAGCAGGTCTTTGGCGAAAAGATAAAAAAGATGTTGCAAAAGCTATGGATGAGGTTATTGAGTTATTCCCAATTTTAGGCCAAAGACTTTCGCAAACTTCCGGCTCTTTATCAGGTGGAGAACGGCAGATGTTGGCTATTGGTCGCGCATTGGTTGCAAGACCAAAACTTTTATTACTTGATGAACCTTCCTTAGGTTTAGCACCACTAATTGTTGAACAGATATTTCAAACGATTAAGTCTTTAGTAGCAAAAATGAATTTGACAGTGGTTTTAGTAGAACAAAATGCCATGGGGGCATTAAAGATTGCAGATGAAGGCGTAGTTCTTAATTTAGGTACGGCAGTTGCTAGCGATTCTGCTAAAAACTTACTAAACGATCCGGCAGTTAGAACT